>NZ_JAQMIL010000069.1:0-54541 GCF_029990105.1 Bradyrhizobium sp. Arg237L
CGTGCCTCGCCGCAAGCGCGGAGGCGCCGACCGCCGCGGCTCTGTTGTGCGGCGCGAACGATCGCTGGCTGAACGAACGGCCGCCATGGAAGCTCGGCCGCGCAAACGAACGGCCTATCCGCGGGGCAAAATGAGGTCTCGCGGCGATTGCACGGCCGCCACCGAAGTTTCTTCCGCCGAAGTGGGAGCCGCCACCACGAAAGCCTCCACCATGGAAGCCGCCGCCGTGAAAGCCACCGCCGTGAAAGCCGCCGCCATGGCCACCACCCCCACCATGGCCACCGCCACCTCTGGCATACGCCGCGACCGACAGAACCATCGCGAAGGCCAGTACGACAGCGCATGCAGTGAACTTCGAGCTGAGCTTCAACATTGAAGTCATTTGGACAAGCATCCTCCGAATGACCGCTTCGTCTTCAAAAGGAGTATCGATGCCTGCCTGCCTCATACCCCAGTCTGGTGTCCGACCAACGAAGGGCACAACATCTACGTCAACCGCCCGCGGACACGGGCCAATAAAGTACAAAGTGCACACAAGCGAAAAGTTCCCCACCTGCTCCGGGAAATTTCGGCATGTTGGGAATGCGCCTGGCGTCGACCCCACGATCGCGCCGGGGCACGAAGATGGCGAGCTTACCCCGGAGAAGAATGCACGCAGCGCGATACGCACTCCTTCCATCATCGTCGGTGTCGTCCCAGCTGTCGTCGTCGCGCTTTCCGTGTTCTACCTCTTGCGACCGGAGCCATTGCTCGTGCAGGGCGAGGTCGATGCGACACGGCTGGATATCGCCGCCGCCACCAAACATTTAGGCGTCCGCGCCAACAACTCCGTTCCTGCCTGACGCCTTCGCCCGATAAAGGGCGCATCCGCTTTTTCGAGCAACTCCCGAAAAGCTCTGGCATGGGTTGGAAAGGTGGCGATGCCGATGCTGACCGTCACCGCCCGCTCCAGTTCCGGATGATGGCTGTCGGCCACAGCCGCCCGAATGCGTTCTGCCAGCGCCATGGCGCCTGGGGGCGTCTGCGGGCACAGCAATGCGAACTCTTCCCCGCCATATCGAAACAGCTCGTCACCCTCACGCTTTGAGGCGACAATCGTCTCGGCCACCTTGCGGATCACGCCATCGCCAACGAGGTGGCCGCGGCTGTCGTTGATCGACTTGAAGTGGTCGATGTCGATCATCATGAGACTAAGCGACAGGCCCGATTGAGAAGCAGTCTGCAGCATTGCCGCCCCTTTGGCATCGAACTGCCCACGATCCTGAAGTCCCGTCAGCGCATCCTTGCCAACCCGCTCAGCAAGCTTTTCGTAGCGATGCCGGTAAGTCAGGCGATCGAACACATCCGCGGCGCGACGCGATTGCACGGGAAGAGTCTCCCGTTCAACGATGCGGAGATATACGGTCATCATGAGGCTGAAGAAGGCAGCCGCGGCGATCTTGGCGATCCACCCGCCGTACAATGCCGATTCTGGTACGCCTGTAAGGAGATGCAGCCCCAGGTAGAAGAAGGCCTGGTCGAAGCTCAACACAAGCGCCAAGCTGATGAAGATCCGCCCGGGGACGGTGTTCGTCACCATTTTTCCAAGCCGTTCATAAATGATGACAAGGGCTATCAGATCGATGAACAGCAATAGGCTGCCCCAGACCATGAGCAAGCCCATTTGGTCGATGAAGCGGAGATCCGGATTATAGCCCGGCAAGCTCGCCGGATTGCTGTAGAGGCGCAGGATAAGCCCTAGCGCGATCATCAGAATGTTGCCGCTCAGGAGGCCGTAGATCGGCTGCCGCATCACCTCGGCGTCTTCCTTGATGTAAAGCAGCAGGAAAAAGCAGAGCTTGCCCGCGAACATCACGGTGGACCCTGGCGAGATCAGACCGAAGGGCAGTTCGATGAAGAAGGTGGCCGCCAAATAGGTCTCGAGGAAGTGCATCGTGCCGAGGAGGCAGAAAAAAACGCCAACTCCAATGCTCTGCCTTGCTCTGAAAATGCTCCCCATGAGAATGAAATAGATGATGCCATGCGCGAGCAGGACAAGAGAACCGAACATACCGCCAAGAAGCCCCTACCGTGAAAGTCGATCTGTTCCTCTCCCTTGCCATTTTGCCTTGCTCCCCTCAATGGGGCGCGGGATCGGCCTCGAGCTTCTGCCGAAGCTGGGCCATGTTGATGCGGATGTAGTGAGCACGCTCAGCGTAGCCCGGCTCCCAAATGTCCAGAAGCGGTCGCAGGTGCGTGAGCACCTTGCCGTGACCGCGGATGAGTGCGGCCGCGACCGCCGCACGTGAGGATCAGAGCGCCGCGGCTTGAGCGTCGCGCGCCCGCCTGAGGTCGGCGGTCTCGGCCCCCTCATCGAACCAGCGGCAGATTGGCTCCAATAGCGCGCGCGCCGCCTCAAGCCTTCCTTGCTCGCGCCAGAGTTCGGCAAGGTCCACCGAGGCGCGCAGCTCCAGGGATTTGGCGCTTTGACCGCAGGCCACGTCGATCGACTTCTTCAGGCAAGATTCGGCGTCCGAAATGTTCGACGGGTCGAGCGCCAGAAGAAGCTGCGCTTTTTGCCGATGCAATTCCGATTCCCATGACCTGCCTGTCACGTCATCGAGATTGGTCAGGGTCTGCTCGACGATCCATAGCGCGTACTCATTTTCTCCTGCCTTGGCGTGCATCTCCGCAAGCCAGCTCTCCATCATCGGCAGCATGAAGCCGACGTTGTTCTGCCGGGCCTCGTCGAGCCCGCGGGCGATCTCGCCGCGGGCCTCTTCGATCCGGCCGAGGTCGCCGACGGCCCGGCCGCGCGAAATTCGCGACAGGATCGCATATAGCGAAAACCGCTGCTCTCGCGACACCTCAAAGCTCTTTTCGGCGTTCTCGAACGCGAGATCGGCCTCCCCACGCAACAGGTGCACGACCGAGGTCATGTAATGCGCGAACGCTATGGTGTAGGGGTGGCGAAGATCCCGCGCCAAGGCAAGCGCCTCCGAGACGCGCGCGAGCGCCTGGTCGGGATAGCCGAGGAACCACAAATCCCAGGACAGCAGCAGCAGCGAGGCCGCCTGCGGCTCGACCATATAGAGATGGTATAGCGGCGGCCTTCCCTTGTTCATCGAAAGCTTGATCGACTCCTCGAAATGGTCCACCGACGATCGAAAGTCCCCGATCGTCAATAGCGTGCTGCCCATCATTCTGTGGGCGACCATTCGCGGCACGGCGTCCGGCAACGCCTGAGCCCGCGACATGAACTCATCGGCCATGCCGAGCGCTTCATCATTCTTGCCGGACATCCAGGCATTCCCCCACAACCCGAACAGCGCCTGGAAATATTCGGGAATGTTGCCGAGCCGCAGGCAGAGGGCCCGCGCCTGCGAAAAAGCTTCGCGGGTATCGGCGGAGGCATAGCCCTGCACCGCGATGAGCGGTATGCCCAACGCCAGTTGAATGTCGGTCTCCTGCCTGGTCCGCTCGAGCGTGTCCGGCAGGGCGCTCAGAAGCTGAAGGGCCTTTCGAAAATTGGCGATGGCCTCGACATTGGCCGAATGCGCTAGCGCGCGTTGCCCGGACTTGAACCAGCAGCGAATGGCAAGTGGATGATTGCCTGCCTCCTGATGGTGATAGGCGAGAACCTCGGGCTGATTTTCGGCAAGCTCCGGGAAATCATGCTCCAGGATCGTCGCGATGTCGGCGTGAAACTGCAACCGCTTGCTCTTGAGCAGGGAGTCGTAGATCGCATCGCGCAGCAGCACGTGCTTGAAGGCGAAACGGACGAACGGCGAAACGTCGACCCGGTAAATGATATCGGCGCGTTCGAGCAATGAGAGTGCCGACAGCATATCCTCCTCGTCAACCTGCGATGCAGCCGACAAGAGGTCATAGGAGAATTCCCGTCCGATCACGGCCGCGATCTGCGCAAGCCGGCGGCTTGGTGCGACCCGGTCGAGCCGTTCCATCAAGGCGTCGCTTAGCGTGTCCGGAACGCGGAGCAAGGCCGGCTGCGCCTTGCGCTCGACGGCGCCTCGGCTTCGCAAAGGGGCGCTCAACGTGCTGTTTGTCAGTTCCTCGATGAATAGCGGGACGCCATCGGCCTTTTCGATGATCTGGTCGAGCAACGGCTGGGGCATGCTCGCGCCGCTCAGGAGCTCCCGGATCATCGCCCTGACCTCGCTGTGCGACAGCCGCGTGAGCGAGTGCAGGGTGGTGTTCGCATGAGTGATCCACGCGGGGCGAAATTCGGGCCGACAGGATACGATAAGCAGCACGCGGGCGCGGTCGATGCGGCTGGTGACCAGTTCGAGCAGCTCAAGGGTCGACGCGTCAAGCCAATGCGCGTCCTCGAAGATGCAGAGCGTCGGGCGTTGAGCGGAAAATGCCAACAGGATGTCGACAAGCGTAGAGATCGTCCTGTTTTTCACTTGCCGCGGCGTAAGTCCTGACAGTTCGAGGTCATCTTCCAGCGGGATCGACAACAGTTTTGCGATCAGGGCGACCGGCTCCGCCAAGCCGTCAATCGGGCGCGGAAGGTAGACCTTGAGCTTCGCAAGCTTGTCCGCATCGGGCTCGCGTGCCGTCAGTTGGGCGGCCTGTTCGATCTGCTCGATCACAGGAAAGAACGCGCTCTGACTGTGATAGGGCGAGCACTGATGGTGAAGCAGGATGTGCGGCTCATCCTCGACACGCGATTTCAGTTCGTGGAGAAGCCTCGATTTCCCGACTCCGGGAATTCCCGAAAGAAATATGACCTGGCCGTCGCCCTCCTTGGCTTTCTGCCACCTGTCGAGCAGCAGGCTGAGCTCGCTCGAGCGCCCGATCAGCGGCGTAAGAGAACCCGCATGCGCCGCCTCGAAGCGGCTCGTGGTGTGCTTTGCCGAGAGCACGCGATAGACGTGAACGGATTCAGTTACACCTTTGAGCTCCTGGAGACCGAGGTCCTGAAAATCAAACGCAGCTGATACAAGCCGTCTGGTCGATTCCGAAACGACCACCGTGTTGGCAGCGGCGAGAGTCTGCAGACGCGCGGCGATATTCGGCGTCTCTCCTACCGCGTCCATCGACCACGTGCCACTGTCTCCGGTTTCGCCGACCACAACGGGGCCGGAGCAGACACCCACCCGGCACGTCAGGGTAACCGGCCCCGCAATCTTCGTAACTCTGGAAACGATCTCCAGTGCCGCATGAGTGGCACGAACGGCGTCATCCTCATGCGCATAGGGCCAACCGAAGAACGCCATCGCGCCGTCGCCGAAGTAGCGCGCGACCTCGCCTCCGTAGCGCCGGATCGCGGTGCTGCATTCCCCCCGATACGCGTCAATGAGTTTTTGCAGATCCTCCGGATCCAGCGCCTCCGAAAGCTGCGTGGACCCGACCAGATCACTGAACATCACCGTGATCTGACGGAATTCGGCCTCGCGCTGCGGCGCGACCGGGATGGACGCCACGCCGAACTTCGCTGCCGTCAATGCTTCGATGGCCTTCAGCAGCTTCTTGCGATGACCTAAGGAAATAACGCCAAGCTTCCTGAGATCATTCTCGGTCAGATCCGGAAGGACGGAGTATTCGATATTGTTGTCTGCGAAGGTTTGGGCGTACTGGCCCAGGCCGTGTCCACACAGCCAGTCGCGAACCTCGGTCGTTGTCCTCGCCATTGCAGAGGCCCTCGTCTGTTGTCGCTCGAGGCACGCCAGACTGCGACGACTGTCGTGCCGTTCTGCTCACGCCGAGGGCCGAGCACCGCGCCTCCTACTGTACGAAGGCTCTACTCAGAGGATACGGAAGCGCCTCTCCGACCGCCTGCTGAAGCTCGTCGAGCATCTCCGCCTCGGATTTGAGCAGCTCGTGATTATATCCCTCCGCCATGATCAATGCCGATTCATACGTCTCCTGGACGACCCTGATGCGATCGCTCGGGGGAAGGGACGCGACAAACTCGATCGTCTCTTCCACGTGGGCAACCTCGCTCCCAAGGCAACTGTGACTTCGGAGAAAGCGGGTCGCATCGATGCCGTCAGGGCATAGTGCCTGCACTTTCTCGATATCGGTCTTCTGCTTGAGCGCGGCGATGCGTTCCAGACAATAGGAATAGCCGATGCAGCCGATCGGGTAGTCCTCGACGCAGAGCTCATCGAACCGCTCGCAGAGCGGCTTGATGCCCTCGGGGATGAAGTTGGCGACCAGTCGCTCGGCGGGCAGGCCCAGCGCGCGAAGATCCTTGAGCGCGAGCCGGTCGTGACCGGTCTCCTCGCGCGCGCGTTCTTCGAGATAGGCTGCCACTTCCGGCCTCCCCAGTTCGTTGAATCGCCTGGCGGCGCGCTGGAGATTTCGCGGCGTGTGGACAGACGTGTGGTAGGCGCCCACGATGGCGACGATGTAGCCGACGAGCGTCGGCGCCGGGCTGGCGAGGCGCCCTTCAATTCTGGAAAATCCGAGATTGATCGCGCCGTCGAGCAGCCCGATCGTGCTGCCCCTGGCGCCGACGCCCGTCATCGGCGTCGCAAACGGATCTGTGTATTCCTTTGTGCCGCCCGGGAGATGAAACCAGACCTCTCCCGACTCGCGCGCGATGATCGAAATATTGCCGCTAACGTTGACCCACTCCGTGACCAGGGGCGCCATTCCACACCTCCATATCCGAGCGGTCGCGCGCGCACCGTTTCCCGCACGGTGCGCGCGAAACTCGCTAAAAACACAACTCAGGCCCAGTCTCGACCGCGCTAGATTCCGTTTGGCGTAATGGCCATCAGCAAGCGGGCCGTCTCGAGAAGAGACAGGTGAAGCGGAGGCTTGTCGACCCGCGATCGGTCCGGCACCACGAAAATGACTCCAGTCCCATCAGGGTCCGGGTTGTGACAGCCGCTATTATACTCTTCTTCCGTGAACACGATGGGGTTCGCCAGAAATATACCCCGGGCCTGAAGCGACGCTTTGGCGTTTGGCGAGGTGCCGTCCGACTGCCGCGTCGTCAACCACTTTTCAAAATCTGGATCGGTCCATGCCTCGACGATCAACTGTGCGAGGGCATCGTTCTGATAAGAAAAATCCAGTACTTTCTCTTGGAGATTAGCGTCCCGGAAGATACCTGCCATAGCGAAGCCCTCCGTAAAATACAGGGGCGCCGTTCTGACGCCCGGTATCTTAGTAGCTTAGTTGTAGAACTCTGCGGTGGCAAGCCAGACTAGCGCCACCGAAAAGGCTGTAAGCATTCGACGGACGACCATGGAAGCTGGCCGCCGCCGAACGCCGGGCCGTCAAGGCTTTGCCGCGGCTTCCACGCCGCGAAGCTGGGCGGCTACGGTCAATTCGCCGATCTTGCTGCCCATCTGTTTTCCAACTTCGGTAGAAAACCGATAGTGAAAACCGGCCTGCGCCTGCGGCCATCAGGCGCAGGCCGAGCGCAGAGAACTTAAGGAAGAGGTCCGACGATCGCCTGATCGTGGCGTGCCGCGATGCCGGGCAAGAGATCCATATGCTCCTCCCGGGGATTTGGAATGTCGTGCAGGTCGCGGAAAAACTCTTCGTGGCGGCGCGGCGTGGACACCAGAATATGTCGCGCGTCGGCGTCCCCGACATTGGTGAAGCCGTGGACCGTACCTCTCGGGACCAGGACCCGTGCGCCCGGCCCTGCCACGGCGGTGCGGTCACCGATGAGGTACTTCAGTTGGCCTGCGATCACGATAAAGAGCTTGTCTTCGGTAGCGGAGATGTGCGCGGGTGCGCCGGCGCCGGGCTTGATCGTCATGTCGAGGATCGTGAAGGGACTCGGATAGGGGTTGATGATCCCTGCGGTGATCCCGGCGAATTCTGTCGTTTCGAATTCCGTAGTGATGTCGGCTTGCATGTTCGCGTCCTGAGCAAGGTTGCTGTCTGACAAACCGCATGTGGCGACTGCGCGCGCCGTGAGTAGCCCCACCGATCGGGACAGAGCGGCCAGGATACTGGCCAATCGAGCGCGTCACCGTCCGGCCGACGCAGCCTCCAGATGGCGCGCCAGGACTTGCGCGAACGCGTTGACCTTCGGATTGAGGTCGGCGCGCGAGGGAAAGGTAAGATGCAGCCGGGTCGAGCCCGAGAACAGGTTCGGCAGCACGGGCACAACGGCTTTCGATGCAAGCTCGGCTCGGCATAGCGATTGCGGCAGCAGCCCGACGCCTTGATGCAGCAAGACGAATTCACGCACCAAAGCGAAACTGTCCACCGCGAGCTGAAACTGCGGGAACTCAACCCCGTTCTTGAGAGCGCGGGACAGCAGGCGGCGCAGCTCGGGCCGTTCGGGACCAATCAGCGTGCTCACCGCGTGTATGTTGGCTGGCTCGCCGTTCCTGCGCAGATATTCGGCACTGGCATAAAGGCCGAACTCCATGTCGAGAACGCCCTTGACGAGCGCTTCCTGCGGATTGGAAGCGCCAATGCGAAGGGCGACATCGATGTTCTCGGAGATGAGGTCGAGCACGTCGTTCGTGAGCAGCACCTCGAACCGCACGGCGGGATGCGCTTCACGGAATTCGGAAACGGCGGCGGCGATGATACCGGGCGGAAAGTCCGCCGGCGCCGTCAGACGGATTCCACCGACATAGGAGGCGCCTGCCTTGCCCAGGCCGTCGAGCGCGCCGGCGAGAGAGGCCAGAGCCTCCGCAGAGCGTCCGTATAGTTCGGCGCCTTCTGTTGTGAGCGAAAAAGCGCGAGTCGAACGCTTGAAGAGGCGGACGCCGAGTGTTCTTTCCAACGTTCGGATGCGCAAACTGACGGACGAGCGCGGTGTATTGGTCTGACGAGCGGCCGCGGCAAATCCGCCAGCCCGCACGACAGCGACAAAGGTTTGGAGAGAGTTGAGGTCCATTCGGCGCGCCTTTTGTCACGCCAAAATCGGATCTGGTCGCATCGGCCGATCCGAAATCACGCATGTCATATGATTTATCCGCGATCTGCGGGCAGACGGACGAAGCACGTCGTGGCGGAAGAGGATTGATGTGGTTGCCGGCTTCAATGACGTTGCGGAGCTACAGGATCGTTTCAACGAATCAGAGATGGGTTACATTCGAAATGTTGTCCCGTGCGTCCACACCGGCCAGGACGCACGGGACCACAAACGCTGGGGCACGAAACTCAACAGCCGTGGCAGATCGTGAGCTTGCGATCGACAGCACGATCCTCTTCGCTGATGCGCTCGAGCTCGTTCGGATTCTGCGACAGCAGGTCCTTCGCGTGGGGCTGACGATGGCCGACCGGCGCAGGCCACGGCAGACCTAGCGTCCGTGATGAGGCATCGGACATGCCTGACGAGACGGCAGAGGGCGATGGTTTCGCCAGTCCCACCGTCTCGGCCGTGGCCGTGCGACCAGACAGTAACGCCGCCAGAAGCACTGCTCCGATCATCTCACGCATGATTGCTCTCCAAAGCTTCGATTGCCGTTGGTGTCATCGGCTGACCTCCTTCCGATATGGAGCGGCCAGAATCGGCGCGGCTTGCTACAGCGTGATTTCAATCGTTCGGGAGAACAGTTGCGGTTGTAAGAACCGACCAACTAGCCGTGAACCGCGGGCGAACAACTCGACGATGTCAAGGATCTGTTGTCGCGACGCCTAATCAATAGGCACTCCCGCGCGTCGACAGATCATCGACGCGCGCTATGGACGGCGTGTCGCCACTCCGAACAGAGACGCTCAAAGCCCGAGGTCGGAAAGCCCCGGGTGATCTGCGGGACGAGGTCCCGAACGGTCCCAGTGGTATTTGCGATCGGATTCCTTGATGGGGAGATCGTTGATGCAGGCGAACCGCTTTTGCATCAGCCCGTTCGCTGCAAACTCCCAGTTCTCGTTTCCGTAGGAGCGAAACCAGTTTCCGGAATCGTCGTGCCACTCATAGGCGAAACGTACGGCGATCCGATTGTCGGTGAACGCCCAAAGCTCCTTGATCAGGCGGTAGTCGAGCTCCTTCACCCATTTCCGCGTGAGAAAGGCGACGATCTCGGCGCGACCGTTGATGAATTCCGACCGGTTTCGCCAGGTGCTGTCCGGGCTGTAGGCAAGCGACACCTTTTCCGGATTACAGGAATTCCAGCCGTCTTCCGCGCCTCGCACTTTCTGCACGGCAGTCTCATGGGTGAAAGGTGGAAAGGGGGGACGGCTCTCAGCCATGTACGATCTCCATTTCTAGCTCGGCCCGGGTCCGGCGCGTGGCACGCCAGTGTGCCCGGCCGGCTGATCCTTATCTTTCCGAAGCACGCTGCCGCTTTCCATAATGCACGATAGCTGGTGATGCGAGGGGCGGAACTGGCCGGCGACGGCAGCAAGGAAGCCGCACCCGCTCCCCTTCCTCCCCAACCGAATTTTGCGTTAAGGTTGCGACCGAACCGGAGTGCCCGTGCAGACCGCACAACGCCATTCGCTGAAGTTGTTGCAATGGATGATGGCCGCTTCCCTGGCCCTTCCGCTGGCACTCTTTGTTTTTGCTTCGGTGATCTCCTGGAATTCAATCAACCAGGCCGCCGACCAGGAGATCGAGCGCACGCTCGATGTCGCGCACGAGCACGCGCTGAAAGTGTTCGAGACCATCGACCGCAGCCTGTCGGAGATCGCGGAAATCATCCGCGGCCTTCCCGACGCCGCGATCCGTTCGCGCGAAGAGAGCCTGCACGAGCGGCTGAAGCAGCTCACGGCATCGCTGCCCCAGGTGAAATCGGCCTGGGTCTTCGACGCCAGGGGCCACGCTCTGGTCAACAGCCTGGTGGCCCCGGCGCCCGACATCGATTTCTCGGACCGAGCGTATTTCAGGGCGCATGCCGCTGATGACGTGGGCACCTATATCGGCGACGTGCTGACGCCGCGGCCGCCCTACCGGGGCGCACCATTCTTCGGCGTCAGCCGTCGGCGGTCAACCGAGGCAGGCGACTTCGCCGGCGTGATCCAGGCATCGGTTCTGCCCGAGTATTTCGAGAATTTCTACGCGCGGATCGGCCGCGAAACCGGCAGCTTCTTCGCGCTCGGCCGCACCGACGGCGCGATGCTGGCCGGCTATCCGACGGCCGACCGCGAGTTCCGCCTCGACCCTGACGGGCCGGTCGGGCAGAAGCTTGCCGCGATTCCAGACGGCAGCCTGATCACCGTCACATCGCCGGCCGACGGCATCGAACGCCGCCTCGGTTATCGGCGGCTCGCCGAATACCCGATCTATGTCAGCGCGGGGCTCGAGACCTCGGCGATCCGCGCGCGCTGGCTCGCGACCATCGGCCAGCACCTGATCTTTGGCGTGCCGGCCACCGCGCTGTTGTTCCTCCTGCTCGCCCTGGCGCTGCGGCGAACGCGACGCCTGCATGAGGAGGCCGAAAGACGGCAGGAGGCCGAGGAGGCGCTGAAGCATGGGCAGCGGCTCGAGGCCCTCGGCCAGCTCACCGGCGGCGTCGCGCACGACTTCAACAACCTGCTGACCGTGATCCGCGCCTCCATCGACATGCTGCGGCGGCCGAACCTGCCGGAGCAGCGGCGGCTGCGCTACATCGATGCGATTTCAGAGACGGTCAACCGGGCCTCGAAACTGACCGGCCAACTGCTCGCCTTCGCGCGGCGGCAGACGCTCAAGCCCGAGCTGTTCGACGTCGGCCAGAGCGTGCAGGTGCTGAGCGAGATGATCGGAACGCTGGTCGGGCCGCGGATCGAGATCGTTACCAGGCTTCCGGACGAACCCTGCTTCATCAACGCCGATGCCGGCCAGTTCGAGACCGCGATCATCAACATGGCCGTCAATGCGCGCGACGCCATGAATGGCGCCGGCCGGCTGACGATCGCGGTGCGTCGCGCCGCCGAACTGCCCGTTGTCGACGGCCATCCGCCGGCGCCGCACGGCTATGTCGCGGTTGCGGTCGGGGACATCGGCATCGGCATTCCGCAGGATCGGCTCGGGCGCATCTTCGAGCCGTTCTTCACCACCAAGCAGATCGGTCAGGGCACCGGGCTCGGGCTGTCGCAGGTATTCGGATTCGCCAAGCAGTCCGGCGGCGAGATTGTCGTGGTCAGCGAGGTCGGCAAGGGCTCTACCTTCACGCTCTATCTGCCCCGCGCCGCGGCCACGGGTCCGACGTTGCAATTCGCGGCCACGGATGCGCCGCCGGTCGACGGCAGCGGCATGTCGGTGCTGGTGGTCGAGGACAATATCGAGGTCGGCAGGTTTACGGCCGACGCGCTCGCCGAGCTCGGCTACGCCGCGACCCTGGTCGAGAGCGCCACGCAGGCGCTGGATGCGCTAGCCGGCGACGCCGCCCGCTTCGACGTGGTGTTCACCGACGTCGCCATGCCCGGCATAAGCGGCGTCGAGCTCGCCCAGGAAATCCGCCGCCGCTACCCCGACCTGCCGGTCGTGCTGACCAGCGGCTACAGCCAGGTGCTGGCGCAGCGAGGCAGCTATGGGTTCGACTTCCTGCAAAAGCCCTATTCGATCGAGCAGCTCTCGCACGCGCTGCACAAGGTCTCCCGTCCCAAGACAACACGAACGCCGACCGCGGCGTCGTCCTGACGCGCGCCGATCCATTGTAACCGGCCCGGTCCGGGGTTAGCCTTCTGCCAGCGTCAATCTGGAGCATGATCCGGAAAAGTGGAACCGGTTTTCCCTCGCGACAAACGCAAAGCGTTTGCGCGGAGATCATGTTCAAACAAAAAGATAGATCGTGATCCGACTGGTCGGATCACGATCTGGGAGGGAACGATGAGTCCCGACTATCCCGTCATCCTCCATCATTTTCCTCAATCGCCGTTCTCGGAGAAGATCCGCCTGATCCTGGCGCTGAAGAACGTGACATGGACCTCGGTCCTGATTTCCCGGATCATGCCCCGCCCGGATCTGATGCCGCTGACGGGAGGCTACCGGCGGACCCCGGTGCTGCAGATCGGCGCCGATATCTACTGCGACACCCAATGCATCGTCCGCGAACTGGAACGGCGCTATCCGCAGCCGACGCTGTTCCCGAGCGGGTATTACGGGCTTGCCGCCGCGACGACGATGTGGACCGACCGTCCGTTCTTCCAGAACACCGTCAACCTGATCTTCGGCTCAGTGGCCGACAACGTGCCGCAGGAGTTCATCGACGACCGCGAAAAGCTGCGCGGCGCCAAGTTCGATGTTGCCGCCATGCGGAAGGCGATCCCGCAGATGCGCGATCAGTTTCGTGCCCACCTGCAATGGATCGAGGCCCAGCTTCGCAACGGCCATAGCTGGATGTGCGGCGACGCCCCCAGCCTGTGCGACGTCAACGCCTACATGAATATCTGGTACGTGCGCACCAACCTTCCCGACCTCGACAAGATGCTGTTCGAATTCCCCGCCACGCGATCATGGGAGGCGCGCATTCGCGCCATCGAGCACAAGCCATGCAAGGAAATCTCACCCGCCGCCGCACTCGAAATCGCCGCCAACGCTACGCCACGGACCACCGTGCTGCCGGACCCTTATGATCCCAACCGCCGCAAGCCGGGCGACCAGGTCGAGGTGATGCCCGATGACTACGGCAAGGTCAAAGTGAGCGGTGAGATCGTTTCCCTTTCTTCGCAGCATATCGCGATCCGCAGGCACGACCCCCGCGCCGGCGAGGTGGTGGTGCACTTCCCGCGGGCCGGCTTCCTGGTGTTTGATCAAAGCAGATAGGCCGAAGGAGTTTCTTGATGATCGATCACATCGGCTTTCCGGTTTCCGACTATCAGCGTTCCCTGATGTTCTATCGGCAGGCGCTCGCGCCGCTCGACTACACGCTGATCATGGAAGTCACGCAGGAGAACGGCAGTGATGCGGCGGCCGGCTTCGGCGCGGGCGGCAAGCCGGATTTCTGGATCGGCGGCGAAGGCGGGCTAGAGAAGCCGCTGCATGTCGCGATCCTGGCAAAGGATCGCGCAACCGTGGATGCGTTCTACAAGGCCGCGATCGCAGCCGGCGGACGCGACAACGGCGCGCCCGGCATCCGCGCGCATTACCATCCCAACTATTACGGCGCGTTCGTGCTGGATCCCGACGGCCACAACATCGAAGCGGTCTGCCACGCGCCGGAATAACTTTCGGGCCTGGATCATCGGAACATCGCTGCATGCGTTCCGTTGTCGTTCTTGCGGAACAGGAACGGAGCGAACCATGATGCGTGATGATCCGCGCGCTGCGATCGGAAACAACGGCACGGTTACGCGCTAGATGCCGATCGAACCGCCCGAGATTCCGCCGGCGACACCAGGCACGCCGAGCGAACCACCGCCCGGCATTCCGCCGGGCAATCCGCGCCCTGAGGTACCGCCGCCGGCGCGCGAGCCCGGCGAACCGCCAGTGCCTGACGAACTGCCCGGCAAGCTGCCTGATGAAGTGCCGATTCGCGGGCCGAACGGTCCGCGCCCGCCGAATCCGACCGATGTCGCGGAACCACGCAAGGAACAATGGTGAGATCGCGATTTGCAAGTCTCGTCTGAATGAGCAATGAACAAGTTTGCTTGCAAGTCATTGCAGCGCTGAAATAAAAAGCCTTTCCCCTTTGTCGCCCGCCACATTGCGGCCTAACGAATAACCGTTGATCCGACCGCCGAGCTATTCGGCCCCCGCCCATCCTCTCCCTTGCCAAGAACTTTCCCGGGACCTGCAATCATGACAAACCTTCGCCTCGTGCTGCTTGCCACGACCGCATTGACGGTGACGCAGCTAACAAGCTTCGCATCGCATGCGCAAACCGCGCCACTCGTCGTGGCACAAGCGGAGAAGAAGGAGGAAGTCGGCCCGGACGGAAAGCCGAAGCAGCCACCGAAGGCGGCACCGCCGGCCGGTGCGCCGAAACAGCCTGCACCGCCTCAGCCGCCCCCTGGCGCCGCTCCGCCTGCACATCCGTCCGCGCCACCGGCCGCTGCTCCGGCGCGACCAACACCACCGCCTCCGGCTGCTGCGCCGACGCGGCCAACACCACAGCCTCCCGCTGCTGCCCCGGCACGGCCGACTCCGCCGCCGGCCGCTGCTCCGGAACGACCAACACCGCCGGCTGCCGCTCCGACACGCCCGACACCGCCGCCGGCCGCTGCTCCAGAGCGGCCAACGCCTCCGGCTGCCGCCCCGACACGCCCGACACCGCCGCCGGCCGCTGCTCCGGAACGACCAGCACCTCCACCTCCGTCTGCTGCTCCGCCGGCGCGTCCGACGCCGCCTCCGGCAGCAGCGCCGCACACTCCGACGCCGCCAACCGCCGCGCCGCCCGCGCGCACGCAGCCGCCCGCGCCACCATCCGCGGCGACGCCACCCGCTGCGCCCACGACCCCGGCCACTCCGACGCCACCGCGCGGTGCGCAAAAGGAAGTGCCGCCCGCCGGCGCCAAGCAGCCCGCCGCTGCGCCCACCGCAACGCCGACGCAGCCTCATCCCGCGCCCGCGGCAACGCCGACACCCGCGACGCCGCCGGCCGCGGGAAGTCCGTCTCCGACTCCTTCGCCGGCACGGCCGGGCGCGGCGACGACGACGCCTCCTGCCGCTGGCGCGCCGGCGAGCCCGCCTCCGGCTGCAGGCACGCCGCCTGCGGCTCCAGCGACGCCGCAAGCGCGCCCCGGTGTTGCACCCGGCACACCCGGCGCCGCGGCGCCGAACGCCGCGCCCGCGGCTCCCACTGCCGTGCCCGGTGCGCCGAATGCCGCGCCGCCGCCCGGCCGCGCACAGAATGCACCGCCGACGGTTGCCCCCGCGTTCCGTCGCGCGCCGCAGGTCACCGCGCCATTGCCGCCGCCTCCGGCCGACTTCGGCACCAAGTTTTCCCGCGAGGGCGTCGCGATTGGGCCGCGGCGTATCGAGGACTTCCGCGCCGAGCGGCGCGAGGTCCAGGAGGGCGGCCGCACCGTCATCACCGAGCCGGGCCGTATGATCATCCGCGACCCGAGCGGCCAGGCCTATATCCGCCACAGCGAGATCGATCGCTTCCGCTACGGCGCCCGCGACGTCCAGACTCAGACGATCGGCGCCGAGACCCGCACGGTCGTGGTCCGTCCGGACGGCTCGCAGATCGTCACGGTCGTGGGACGCGATGGCCAGTTGCTGCGCCGGATCAGGCGTGACCAGGGCGGCCGCGAGATGGTCATCATCGACAACAGCTATCGCGACCCGCGCGCGGTCGGCGGTTTCTATGTCGACATGCCGCCGCCGGTGGTCCGTATCCCCTACAACCGCTACATCGTCGACGCCGAAGATGCGTCGCCGGATGTGATCTACGACACCATGGTGGCGCCGCCGGTCGACCGGATCGAACGCCGCTATTCGCTGGACGAGATCCGCTACAGCCCGAACGTGCGCATGCTGATGCCGAGCATCGACGTCAACACCATCAACTTCGACACGGGATCGTGGGAGATTTCCCAGGATCAGGCGGCGAAGCTTCAGGTGATCGCCGATGGCTTGATCCGCGCGCTCCAGCGCAATCCGCAGGAGGTGTTCCTGATCGAGGGCCACACCGACGCTGTCGGTAACGAGGTGGACAATCTCTCGCTCTCTGACCGCCGCGCCGAATCGACGGCAGAGCTGCTGACCCAGCAGTTCCAGGTCCCCGCGGAAAACCTGACCTCGCAAGGTTACGGCGAGCAGAACCTGAAGGAGCAGACGGACGGCCCGAGCCGCATCAACCGGCGCGTCACCATCCGCCGCATCACCCCGCTGCTCAACGGCGGCACCGCGTCACTGCCACCGCGCTAAGGCGAGCGGTTTCGAACAAATGGCCGGGAGCGATCCCGGCCATTTTTGTTTCGTCGAGTGCTCAGTGCGTTCGGCTATATGCGGGCTTCGCGCATGGCGGTGACATGCCGATGCGTGAGCCGCAATGTCCGCTTCACCTCTTCATCTGATGCGGATCGTAGAAGAAGCGCTCCTCGATCAGTTGCTCGCCGCGCCAGGTTTGCCAGGCGACTTCCTCCATGGTGCGCACGCTGCCGTCCTTGCCGGTGAATTCGAAGCGCCAGCAGATCGCCGAATAGTCGCCGTCGAGCAGCAGCGGTCCGAGCCTGGTGGTCTTGACGCCGGCGACAGATGCGAGGACTGCACGCTCCCGTTCGGCGAGCGCATCGCGGCCGACGCGCGGCGCGCCGTCATTCTCCTGCGTCCGCGCGTCCGGCGCATAGAATTTCAGGATGGCGCCGACATGGTCGTTGGATTCAACGGTGGCGGCAAAGGCTTGCAGCGTGGCGAGCGAAGGCATCTGCTACTCTCCTCAGTATACCGACTGACGGTCGGTATTTACCGACCATGGGTCGGAAAGTCAATTGGCTCGGCCGTGGAACTGCGCTAAGGGTGATTCCAGGTTAGAGCGACCGACGGCCCCTTCTCCCTCTCTCCGTTCTTACGGGGAGAGGGTTGGGGTGAGGGGCTCCATCCGCGAATGCGATGACAGACGGACTCGCGGAGACTCCCCCTCACCCGAAATTCAAGCTGCGCTTGAATTTCGACCTCTCCCCGCACGCGGGGCGAGGTAAAGCCGAGTTCGCTGTTGGCCCGGTGCAGGATGCTCTGGACACGCATGGCAACGCAGGCGGAACGGCGCGAGAGGACCAGGGCGGCGATCGTCAAGGCGGCGAAACGGATTTTCGGCGAGCGCGGCTTTGCGGCGACGACAATGGACGATATCGCCGGCGCCGCGCGCGTCGCGAAGGGCGCGGTCTATCATCACTTCCCGACCAAGGAGGCGCTGTTCGAAGCAGTGTTCGAGCAGGTCTCGCTTGAGCTCGTAGCCGACCTCGACCGGATCTCACGCGCGGAGAACGACCCGCTCGCCGCAATGGCAGCAGGTACACAGGGCTATTTCGCAGCCTGCTCGAAAGGCGCGACCGGACAGATCATCCTGCGCGACGGCCCGGCCGTGCTCGGCTGGGAGCGCTGGCGCGAGATCGATGCCAGGCATTTCGGCGGCAAGTTTCCACGCGGCCTGAAAGCGGCGATGGACGCCGGCCTGGTCGCGCGGCAGCCGGTCGAGCCCTTGGCGCGGCTGTTGCTCGGCGCGGTGACGGAAGCCGCGGTTGCCAGCTCAAGCGGCGATGACATCGCCAAGACCGGCGCGGAGTATGCCCGCGCCTTCCGCTCGCTGTTGGACGCGCTACGCGTGAAATAGATCGAGGGAATCGTAGGGTGGGCAAAGCGTAGCGTGCCCACCATTCCGAGCGGAGTGTTGACGGTGGGCACGCTGCGCTTTGCCCACCCTACAAGAGCTCGCGACGCTACGGCGCCGGTGCCGCTAGTCCCAGCGCATCGGCGATGACACGGAAAACGTCCGTGTTGTCCATCGAACCATGAACGCGTTCGCTGCCCGGACCGGTTGCGGTCAGGATGACGTCTTCTCCCGAATGCACACTGGCGCCGATCATCGCCGGCAGATTGCCGGGACGTAGCACGGCACCCGGAACATCCTTGTATTTATCATTGGCCTTGAAAGTCCCCGGCTCATCGCCCTTCGCGGTCGGATCATTCGGGTTGTCGAGCTTGGGGCGGAAGGTTTCGTAATGGTCCGGCAGGCTGGCCGAGAAAATCGCGAGCCGCCGGCTGACATCGACCCGCGAGGGGTAGCCTTCGGCATCGGCCGCCGGATAGTTGGGGAATCCCGCCTTGTCATAAACGCCGACGCGTTCGCGGAACGGGACGTTGAGCGTCTTGATCATGTCGTCATTGATGGTGCCGACAAGACTGTTGGGATGATTGTGGTCCGCCACCACCAGGATCAAGGTGTCATCGCCGCGGGCCTGCGCCCAGTCGCGCGCAAAACGAACGGCATTGTCGAGCATGATCGTGTCGTAGACCGCGCGCTCCATGTCCAGGAGGTGAGCGTATTTGTCGATCAGCCCCGATTCCACCATCAGGAAGAAGCCGGCATCGTTCTTCGCCAGCACTTTCAGCGCGGCCTGCACCTGCTCGGTCAGGTCGGGCTGTTCGGGAAACTTGCCGACGCTGCCCCCTTTGAGGAACTTGCGGTCCAGGACGCCGTCCATATTGCCGGAGGCAAACAGTCCCAGCAGCTTGCTCGTGTCGGGTTTTGCAGCCGCTGCATCAAGCTCGGACTTTGTCGTGACTACCTGATAGCCGGCATCGCGAAAGCGGGCGATGTAATCGACATCGTCCTTGCGCTTCCCGGCCGAGGCTTGCGGCAGGAAATTCGCGCTGCCACCTCCCATCAAGACATCAGGCTTGGCGGCGAAGAGCTGCGCAACGATTTCATCATAGGCGGCGCGGCGGCGGGTATGCGCGACCATTGCCGCCGGCGTGGCATCCTCGACTTCGGTATTGGTGACGATCCCGATGCCCAGGCCAAGCCGCCGCTTCGCGACGCTCGTGATGGTTTCGACCTTCGGGTCATCGAACGGGCTTGCGGTGCGATCGGCGTAGACGCCCATCGCGTTGACGGCGGTCTTGTGGCCCGTGGCGTAGGCACTGGCCGCATTCGCCGAATCGGTGATGATCGAATCGGAGCCTGCGGTTGCAACCAGCGCCATATGCGACATGTCGTCGATGGCGAGCTTGCCGAGGCTTTTGCCTTCCGCAATTCCCTTGGAGAGCATGCGCGCCGCAACGCGATGGGCCGGCGACAATCCATCGCCGATGAACAGGATCACGTTCTTGGCCTTGCGCGGACCGGTATCGTAAACTGACCACACGACAGTGCGGCTGCGCGCGCCGTCAGTGACTTCCACCTTCACGCTTCCAGGCTTGGTCAATGCGACGTCGCGAACGATCAGGGCCGACTGCTCCTTGCCATCTTCGCGCTCCACGAAGGTTCCGGACTGGCCGAACGCCGCGGAATAATCCGCGCCGTTCACCGTGACTTTCACGTTCGCCGGATCAACGCGATCGGGAAACTCGACCTTGAAGTCGAAATGGGCGCCGGCAAGGATGTCGGCGCGGTCGATCGGATAGATCGCCTGCGCGAGCGTTGGCGATCCGGACAGCAGGACGAGGAGAGCAGCACCGGCAAATGGCTTGATCATGATTTGTGCCCCACAATTGTTCGCCCGCGCCGGACGGCTGCAATTCCGAAGGCCACGGGCGCGCAGGCCACGAGACTAGCCGCGCCGAATGACGCGTCCATTACACATCGGGTCGAGCGCCAGCGATGGATCGCCGCAGTTCGTAGCCCGGATGGAGCCAACGGGTCGCGCGAACGCGCGCCCGATGACAGGCTCCGCGTAATCCGGGCTACTGAGCTCACGCGCCTCAGCTCTTGTCGCTATCGAGCCTGAGGATGTTGGAGCCTTCGCCGAGCGACAGCAGGCCTGTCTCTGCGTAGAGATCCAGCTTGGTGCGGGTATCGGTGATGTCGAGGTTGCGCATTGTGAGCTGGCCGATGCGGTCCGCCGGCGTGAATGCCGCATCCTCCACCTTCTCCATGCTCAGCCGCTCTGGCTGATAGCTCAGGTTCGGGCTCTCGGTGTTCAAGATCGAATAGTCGTTGCCGCGGCGCAGCTCGAGCGTCACCTCACCGGTGATGGCGCGAGCCACCCAGCGCTGGGCGGTTTCGCGCAGCATGAGAGCCTGGGAATCGAACCACCGCCCCTGGTAGAGCAATCGGCCAAGGCGCAGGCCGTTGATCCGGTATTGCTCGATGGTGTCTTCGTTGTGGATGCCGGTGATCAGGCGCTCGTAGGCGATGTGCAGCAGCGCCATGCCGGGAGCCTCATAGATGCCGCGGCTCTTTGCCTCGATGATGCGGTTCTCGATCTGGTCGCTCATGCCAAGACCATGCCTGCCGCCGATGGCGTTGGCCTCGAGGAACAACGCCACCGGATCGGGGAAAGTCTGGCCGTTCAGCGCGACGGGCTGGCCTTCCTCAAAACGCACGGTGACCTGTTCGGCCCTGACGACACAATCGTCGCGCCAGAACGGCACGCCCATGATCGGATTGACGATCTTGATGCCGCTTTGCAGGCTCTCGAGATCCTTGGCCTCGTGGGTGGCACCGAGGAGATTGCTGTCGGTCGAATACGCCTTTTCGGCGCTCATCTTGTAGGCGAACCCTTGCGCGGTCATGAACGCCGACATTTCCGCGCGGCCGCCGAGCTCGTCGATGAACTGCTGGTCGAGCCAGGGCTTGTAGATCTTCAGGTTCGAATTGGTCAGCAGGCCGTAGCGATAGAACCGCTCGATATCGTTGCCTTTGAAGGTGGAGCCATCACCCCAGATGTTGACGCCGTCCTCCTTCATGGCCGAGACCAGCATGGTGCCGGTCACGGCGCGACCGAGCGGCGTGGTGTTGAAATAGGTGGCGCCGCCGGTCGAGATGTGGAAGGCGCCGGATTGGATGGCGGCAATGCCTTCGTGGACCAATTGCATGCGGCAATCCACGAGCCGGGCTTTCTCGGCGCCAAACTCCATCGCCTTGCGCGGAATCTCGTTGTAGTCGGACTCGTCGGGCTGGCCCAGGTTCGCGGTGTAGGCAAAGACGCGGGCGCCTTTCTGCTTCATCCACAGCAGCGCTGCGCTGGTGTCGAGACCGCCCGAGAAAGCGATGCCGACTTTTTCCCCCTTGGGCAGGCTTTTCAAGATCGTACTCATGGAGCGTCCAATCGGTCGTAAAGTCGTTTGCTGTTAAGTTGCGCGAATATCAAATTTCGCGCTGATGGGCACGCGTTTAATGGCGACTGGCCTTTATGAAGCCGACGGCCTGGGGTCCGTTTCGCGCCGGCGCCACCGCCGAGCGAACCGGGTCAGTGCGGCGTCGACCTGGGCATCCGTTAGCCGCGTCGACGGCCAGCGGTAGATCATGGCATAGGCGAGCCAGATCACCAGGTAGGTCACGATGCCGGCAATCGCGACATCGGTGAAGAAGTGGCCGCCGAAGGCCATCCGCAGGGCGCTGGTGGCGATGCCGAACACGGTCGCCGCCCCAAACGCCACGACGCGCCATTGCGGCGGCGCCAGCGCTGCCGGCGCATAGGTCCAGAACGCGGTCGCACCCTCGCCGGAGAAGAACGAGCAGTTGCGGCCGCAGGTGCCACGCGGATCCCACCACGGCACGAAGCTCTTGTCGCCGGCGAACTCGGTCACCGCCACCGGTCGCGGCCGGCCCCAATAGGTCTTGAAAGTGAAGTTGGTGAGGATGCCGGCGGAGAGCAGCAGCGTCACCAGGAGAAACGTCGCGGCGCGGCCCGAGATCAGCATCGGCCGGTCGGGCCTGATCATTTTGACGACGAACGCAGCGATCGCGGGCAGCGCGAATCCCCAGGCAATCCACATCGCCGCATCGCGCGCAAATGACGCGACGGCGTTCAGCTTCAACGGAAAGGTTTTTTGCGCGGCATCGTAGAACAGCGCGCCGAGCTTCAGGTCGAGCTCGGGAAAGAGCCCGAACAATAGCCCGATCACGACCGCAAGCCCCAGCGCGATGAAAAGTCCGGTCCGGTTCATGGCGCGCGGTTTAGCCGAGGCGATGGGGTATTGAAACCCTTTGCCGTCGTCATTCCGGGACGATGCGAAGCATCGAACCCGGAATCTCGAGATTCCGGGTTCGGCTCTTTGAGCCGCCCCGGAATGACAGGGACAAATCTCACGGCTGCGGCCGGGATTGTGACGGCAGTGGCGGGGGCGGCGGCAATTTGCGCGGCGGCTCGCGCCAGGCGCCGGCGGTGCGGCCCGCAATCAGCCAGTACACCAGACCCGCGACGATGCCGGCGCCGGCCATGATCTCGAGATGGCGATGCACGATGCCCTCGAACTGGAACGTATCGGGGTCGAACGGAACCAGGCCAAGATAGCAGCCGGCCCCGACGATCGCGCCGCCGATCGCATAGGTCAGCGCGCCCCGGACATTGAAGGCTTCCGTGATCAGCACCACGATCAGCGCCGGCAACAGCGCGAATCCGGAAATGAAGATGAAGCCGAAGCCGAGCACGATGTTGATGGCGTTCTGATCGATCTGACCGGTGCCGATATCGCTGAATTCGGGATAAAGCACCGCCACGACGATGATCATTCCCGCCACCAGGCAGGAGGCCAGGAAGGCGAACAGGATCAGGAAGACGCGGCCGATCAGTGCCATGCTATTGCGCCGTCATTGCGAGGAGCGAAGCGGACGAAGCAATCCATGTCTCGGCAAATGGCGAGATGGATTGCTTCCGCCTTCGCTCGTTGAGCTTCGGCGGACAAGTCGCTTCGCTCGCAATGACGGACTGCATGCCCACAAAATCATCAATCCGTCATCGCCATCGCGCGCAGCGCCTGGCGCTCGCGGGCGGAGAGTTTCTCCGTCTCCGATTTCAACTGGCCGCAGGCGGCGAGGATGTCGCGGCCGCGCGGGGTACGCACCGGCGAGGAATAGCCGGCGTTGAAGATATATTCGGAGAACTTCTCGATCTGCTCCCAGTCCGAGCATTCGTAACGCGTGCCCGGCCAGGGATTGAACGGGATCAGGTTGATCTTCGCCGGAATGCCCTTCAGCAGCTTCACGAGCAGCTTGGCGTCGTCGAGTGAATCATTGACGCCCTTCAGCATCACATATTCGAAGGTGATGCGCCGCGCATTGGAGGCGCCGGGATAGTCGCGGCAAGCCTGCAGCAATTCTTGAATCGGAAATTTGCGGTTGAGCGGCACCAATTCGTTGCGCAACTCGTCGCGCACGGCATGCAGCGAGATCGCGAGCATGACGCCGATCTCCTCGCCGGTGCGGACGATGTTCGGCACCACGCCCGAGGTCGACAGCGTGATGCGGCGGCGGGAGATGCCGATGCCTTCATTATCCGCAACGATGAGCAGCGCATCGCGCACCGCATCGAAATTGTAGAGCGGCTCGCCCATGCCCATCATCACGACGTTGGTGACCAGGCGATTGCCGTTCTCGCGGTCGGCCCAATCATTGAGGCGATCGCGGGCCACCATCACCTGGCCGACGATCTCGCCGGCGGTGAGGTTACGCACCAGGCGCTGCGTGCCGGTGTGGCAGAAGGCGCAATTTAGCGTGCAGCCGACCTGCGAGGAGACGCAGAGCGTGCCGCGGTCGGTCTCGGGGATATAGACGCATTCGACCTCATGCGGCTTCTCGAGCCGATCGCCGCTCGGCAGCCGCAACAGCCATTTGCGGGTGCCGTCGCTCGAGATCTGCTCGGCGACCACTTCGGGCCGGTCGACAGTAAAGTGCTTTTCCAGCTCGCTGCGCATGTCCTTCGAGACGTTGGTCATCTCGGCAAAGCTCTTGGCGCCGCGAAAATAGATCCAGTGCCATAGCTGCTGGGTGCGCATCTTGCGTTGCGAGGCCGGCACGCCGATCTCGCCGAGGCGCTCGGTGATCTCCGCGCGCGACAGCCCGATCAGCGACGGCTTGGCCGGCGGCACGTAGGTCTCGAGCGGAACTTTCTCCACGAGCGCGGTGCTAGCGCGATCGCTCTGGCTGGTGAGGGTGTCGGTCATGGAACATCAAATAGGCCTTCCAGCAGGCGCTGGAAAGGCATGAATGCCGCTGTTTCCGAATGAACTAGCGCCTGCAGTCCTGCGCCAGCCGATCGAGCGCCTGCGACAGGCCCTTGAGCGAAAATGTGTCCGTCGTCTCGGTGCCCTTGGCCGAGACGCCCTTCACGGTGAGGTCCGCGGCCTTACGCATGGCCTCCACCATACGCTCTTCTTCCGCGGCGTTCTTGATCCAGAGCCCGTCGCCCTGGGTGTACATCGCATACGACCCGCCGCCGACTTCGAGTGTCGATTCCGAGCCGGGCTTCAGCGTGTAGCCGATCATGATCGAGACTTCGTTGACGACCTTTTCCGACGGACGGGTCGAGACGAAGGCGTAGGCCGGATCGCGCGGGCGATTCGGCGGATTGGTTTTCGACGACGACGGTTTTGCCAGCGCAAAACACACCTTCTTGCCGTTCGGAGCCGCCGTGTAGGCGCCCCAGGTGCCGAACTGGCCAATCAGCGTCGGTTCGACGCCGCCGGCAGCCGCAGTCGCGGCCTCCGGCTTGGCCGGGGCCGCAGGCTTCGCCGCGCCCTTGGTGGCCGCCTTGGGGGAACCGCCCTGCGCCATGGCAAGGGAAGTCGTCCCGCAAAGCAGGGCGCTTGCAACCAGAGATGTCAGTATTTGCCGCACGGACAACTGGTTCCCCTATCATTGTGACTGGAAGATGGCCCAACCGGCGTCGTCCCCGGCGCGATGCAATAGCCGGAAAAGGCCTTTTTGGGAAGGTAGTTAGGGGAGTGGCGCGCGGTTCCGCCGCATTAACTTTTGGCGCGCGAGGCGCGCTGCTGTTCCCACTGCGCGTCAGTCCATTGCAAGAGATCCTCGGCCCCGGAACTGCGCAAATGCGCGCCGCCGTCCTGCACCACCATCTCGCCATTGATATAGCCGCCCTGGTCGGAGATCAGGAAACTCGCGAGGTTGGCGAGCTCACCGTGCTCGCCCGGACGGCCCAGCGGGTTGCGGTGCGCCCAGCTCTCCTCGCGCCCTTCGGGCCGGAGCTGGCCGGTCGCGCCCGGCGTCGGGAATGCGCCCGGCGCGATCGCGACGGCGCGGATGCCCTTCGGCCCCCATTCCACCGCAAGGCTCTTGGTCATCGCCAGCACGGCCGACTTCGCCATCGCCGACGGCACGGTGAAGGCGCGCCCGGTGATCGTCGAGGTGGAGAGGATCGAGAGGATGACGCCTTTGTGCCTGCCCTCGATCCACCGCTTGCCCGCGGCGAGGGTGCAATACATTGTGCCGTGCAGCGTCGGCGCCAGGATCGCGTCCGCGGCGCGGAATGAGAGATGCTCGGTCTGCGCGATGAAGGTCGCCGCAGCGTTGTTGACGAGCACGTCGATCGGCGCCTCGCGCCAGATCGTGTCCATCATCGCATCCACCGCTGCGCCATCGCGGATGTCGCATGTGATCGTCGCAACCTTGGCGCCGAGATCGTCGCGCAATCTCGTCGCCGTCTGCTGCAGTAATTCCGTCCTGCGGCCGCAGATCACAAGTTCGGCGCCGAGCTCGGCGAAGCGTCGCCCCATCGCGGCGCCAAGACCGGAGCCGCCGCCGGTGACGAGGATCCGCTTGTGCGCCAGCAGGCTCTTTTCAAACATTGTTTGATCCCTCCGCATTGTCGCCCGGCTTCAAATCCGGCATGAAGCGAGCAGCCTTTCTGCGTCCGAAAATCAGGTGTGTCCATGAAAGCCATTCTCTGCACGCAATATTGCCAACCCGACGATCTCGTGCTGGCTGACGTGCCCGATCCCGTGGCCGGACCGGGCGAAGCGGTGATCGTGATCAAGGCCGCGGCTTTGAACTTCTTCGATATCCTGATGATCCAGGGCAAGTACCAGATCAAGCCGCCGTTCCCGTTCTCGCCCGCGGCGGAGGTCGCCGGCGTGATCGAGAGCGTCGGCGCTGGAGTGACCGACCTCAAGGTCGGCGATCGCGTGGTTGCCTCCTGCGGCCACAATGGCGCGCGCGAGAAGATCGCGCTGCCGGCGAATTCGATCGTGAAGATTCCCGACAATCTCGATTTCGATCGCGCCGCCGGGATCATCATCATCTACGGAACCGCGCTGCATGCGCTGGAAGATCGCGCAAGCCCGAAGCCGGGCGAGACGCTGGCCGTGCTGGGCGCCGCCGGCGGCACGGGGCTTGCGGCCTGCGAGCTCGGCAGACTGATGGGCCTGAAGGTGATCGCCTGCGCTTCCTCGGACGAGAAGCTTGAATTCGCCAAGCAGCACGGCGCCGAGCTGACGCTCAATTACGCCAAGGAAGATCTGAAAGAAGGCCTGAAGGCGCTGACCGGCGGCAAGGGCGTCGACATCATCTTCGATCCCGTCGGCGGGACCTACGCCGAAGCCGCGTTGCGCGCCATCGCGTGGGAAGGCCGCTTTCTCGTCATCGGCTTTGCCGCCGGCGACATTCCGAAGATGCCGCTGAACCTCGCGCTGCTCAAAGGATGCGACATCCGCGGCGTGTTCTGGGGCGCGTGGACGCGGCTCAACCCCGAAAAGAACCGCAAGAACCTGCAGAAGCTCGTGCAGTGGACCGCCGAAGGAAAGATCTCTTCGCATGTCGACCGCACCTTCCCGCTGTCGCAAACGGCGGAAGCGCTGAAGGTGCTCGCCGGCCGCAAGGCGATGGGCAAGGTGATCCTGCATCCGTGAACAGACGGCATGCGCCGTAAAATAAAAAGAAGATTTCACACGCCTGAGTTGTAGCGCCGGGCAGGTGCGGCGCTTCCACTTATGGATTCGCGCGCACTTACCTGAGTGGCTCGAATGCGCTTACCTATGTGAATAGATTGAGCGAGTCTGGTTCCGAATACGGAACTTATTCCCAAAGTGCCCAATTTTAATCCAGTGAATTGGGCATTTTTGCCCTAATCAAACCAAAATAAGTCCCAATTCGCTCTGATCAGGGCCGTTTTTTGGGCTCATTCGCAGTGCGTAAGTTCCCGTTAGCGGGCACTCGGGGAACGTCGACAACAAGCAAGAGACAACCAGGGATGCCCATGCGTTGCGTATTGTGTAACGGGAAGCGTCAACATGGTGGATATTTCAGGACGCATGACGCCGAGGCAGGCGCATGACGCGGATTTCGACGATCCTGAGCTAGCAGAGTATCGCTACCAGCGGTCGCATCGAGCAGATACCGACATCGACAGAGACGAACCCGCTCCGCTGTTCCTTTCATACCCTCTCGACGAGGACAGCGGTGCGAAATACCAACGAGGTTCCCTTGAACGCTCGCTTGGCCGCTCTTTGCTCACGAGCGGTCTTCTCATCGCTGCCGCTGCGGCGGCCGCTGTTTTGCTGGTTTCCCTTGATGTCACACGCGACACCATGGTCGCCGCCAAGACGTGGCTGCTGGGCACTTCGCAGGTGCATGCGCGAACCGTCATGGCGGCGCTCCTGCAACCCGTGAGCGAGCCGGTACCGCCGCCGCCAACCAAGGCAGCTCCGCCGTCGCGCGAGCAGATCACGGCGGCCTATCAGGAGGCGATCAAGGGCGGCCAGGTTGTGGTCGGGCCATCACCGTCTGTCTCTGCCGCTCCACCAGCACCATCCGCCGCTCCACCCGCGCCGTCGGCAGCGCCACAAGCGGCGCCGCCCGCTACGCCGCAGGCAAGACAGGTCAGTCCCGACGAGCTCAGCGCCCTCATGAAGCGGGCGAACAGCCTGCTTGCGATCGGCGATATCCCAGCCGCACGGCTGCTGCTCGAACGCGCCGCCGATGCGCAGGAAGCCGACGCGGCGCTGCTGCTGGCGCGGACCTACGATCCCCTGGTGCTGGGAACGAAGGATGCGCGCGCGATCACGCCCGATCCGGCTCAGGCGCGGATCTGGTACCGCCGGGCGGCCGAGCTTGGCTCGCAGCACGCCCAGCAACGTCTCACACAAATGCAAGATTGAACCTTTTTGGGGTAACACATGCGACGCTTGTTTGGAGTGGCGTTATTCGCCCTGACGATGATTTGCGGCCCGGCAGTACGGGCCGAGGAAACCGAATATGACCCGGCCAAGGTCAGCGACAGCCTGAGAGCCATCTTCCAGTTCGGCTCGGTCGCCACCAAGCAGAGCCTGAACGCCAACACGGTGACGTTGATCACGGGTACGATCGGCGGCACCTACGTCCAGTTCGGCGCCGACCTCGCTTCCGTGCTCGACGACGGCAACAAGTTGCGCGTACTGCCGATCGTCGGGCGCGGTTCCGTGCAGAGCGTCGCCGACATCCTGTTCCTGCAGGGCGTCGATCTCGGCATCGTCCGCGCCGACACGCTCGACTATCTCGAACGGAAGGGCTTTGCGAAGGACATCAAGAAGCAGTTCGCCTATGTGACCAAGCTCTACAACGAAGAGATGCATGTCGTCGCGCCGAAGACGATCAAGAGCTTGAAGGATCTCGAGGGCAGGATCGTCAGCGTCGACCTGCCCAATGGCGGCACCTTTGTCACCGCACTGACGGTGTTCGAGCGGCTCGGGATGAAGGCGAAGTTCGTCTATATCGAGCAGCGCATCGCGATGGAGAAATTGAAGGCCGGTGAAATCGACGCCGTGATCGTGACCGGAGGCAAGCCCTACAAGTCGGTCAGCACATTCAACAATGATGGCCGCTTCCACCTCGTCACCGTCAACTATGACAAGCCGCTGCAGAACGACTATCTGCCGGCGACGCTCACCTCAAAGGACTATCCGAACCTGATTTCGGATCAGGAGCGCGTCGACACCATCGCCGTTCCTGCCGTGCTCGCGGCCTATAACTGGGCGCCGAACACGGAACGCTCGCGCAAGCTGGCGCTGTTCGTGGATGCTTTCTTCACGAAATTCCCGACCTTCCAGAACCCGCCGTTCCATCCGAAATGGAAGGAGGTCTCGCTGGCCGCGCCGCTGCCCGACTGGACCCGGCTGCCGGCGGCCAAGCAATGGCTTGAGAAGCACAGCGTGGAAGCCGTGACGCGCAGTCGCTTCGATGAGTTCCTGAAGCAATCGCCGGGCGCAGCCAAGCTGCAGACGGACGCCGACAAGGAGGCGCTGTTCAAGCAGTTCCAGGCATGGGAAGCGGAGAACAACGCCCGCGCGCAGGTGCGCACGGGCGAGAAGCGCTAGATCTACGGCTCCTCGGCCGTCTCGATGCCGCGCTTCAGCGCGGCACGGGCGGCTTCGCGGTGCTCCGGCGTGATGTGGCTTGCAACCATGCGGATCGCGGTCGCCAGGATCGCGGCATCATCGGTGAAGCCGAGAATCGGCATCACGTCCGGCACGAAGTCGAACGGCAGGATGAAATAGGCGATGGCGCCAAGCAGCGCCGCCTGCACATGGCGCGGCGTCTCCTTGTCGAACGCACAATAATAGGCGGCCAGCAGGTCTTCGGCGAAGGGTAGTTTCGCCACCACCCGCTTCAGCTTGATCCAGAAACGCCGTCGCACGCTCTCGCGGTCCTGCGCCAGCCGATCGGCCGGCTCGAAACCGACAGTGTGTTCGGATGATGTCATCGGAAGAAGCTCCCTCGGACCACAGCCCGCCAAGCGGTCCCGCGATCCCTGACGCAAAAGGTGGGGACCTCCTGCCTGCCCTGCAAGATCAGCCAAGGAGAAGTCGCCTCTCTCAGCCAGCCTGCTTGGCGATCGCCTCCATCGCCCTGGCCAATTCGATGTCGCGCGCCGTGACGCCGCCGGCGTCATGGGTTGCAAGCACCACATCGACCGTCTTGTAGACGTTCCTCCATTCCGGGTGATGGTCGCGCTTCTCCGCGATCAGCGCGACGCGCGTCATGAAGCCGAAGGCCTCGTTGAAATCCCTGAACGTGAAAGTCTTGGCGATCGCCTCACGTCCCGGCACCTCGGACCAGCCGGATAGTTCCTTCAGCGCAGATTTCCGCGCCTCCGCCGACAACCGTCCTGCCATGGCAAACCTCCATCTCGCTCGCTCACACCCTAACACCGGCAGCCATCAGCGGGATCCATGCTCACGACGCGGCCGCAAAGCGCGTCCTATCGCCGCTGGTAACCATGACGGGATTGTAACCTAGGCGCTGCCGGAATTTTGTTACAATGCCAAGGATAAACGCGTCGGCAGGATGACCCAGAACCTCAAACGGCTGTTTGCGCGATCGATGACCGAGCCTGACTTCGTCGCCGCTCCAGCTTCGCCTCCGCCGCGTTCGGCGCGGCGTCGGCTGAGTTTCGTGATGATCGCCGGCGCGCTTGCCATTATCGGCGCACTGGCCGCCGGCTATTACTTCGCGATGCGGCCGGTGAACCTCAGAATCGCGGTCGGCCCCACCAACAGCGACGACCTCAAGGTGGTCCAGGCGCTGGCCCAGGCCTACAACCAGGGCAACAGCCAAATCCGCCTGCGTCTTCTGCAGACCGACGGCGCGGTGGCAAGCGCCGAGGCGTTGGCCGACGGCAAGGCCGACCTCGCCATTATCCGCGGCGATCTGGATGTCCCCAGGAATGCGCAGGCGGTGGCGACGCTGCGCAAGAATGTCGTGGCGATCTGGGTCCCGCCGCAGAGCAAAGCCGGGGGCAGGAAAGCCGCGCCAAAAATCACTAAGATCGCGCAGCTCGCCGGCCACCGCGTCGGTGTCGTCGGCCGCACGCCCGCCAACGTCAACCTCTTGAAGGTGATCCTGCAGCAATATGGCGTCGACCCCGCCAAGGTCGAGATCGTCCAGTTTTCCGCCAACGAGACGGTCGAGGCGATCAAGAGCCAGAAGGCGGACGCCTATCTCGCCGCCGGACCCGTCAACAGCAAGATCACGACCGATGCGATCGCAGCCTCGACCCGCGGCACGCCGACCTTCCTCGCCATCGACGCGGCGGAAGCGATCGCGCAGAACCATCCCGCCTATGAAGCCTCGCAAATCCCCGCCGGCTCGCTCGGCGGCGTCGACCGGCCTGCGGACGAGGTCAAGACCATCAGCTTCTCGCACCATATCGTGGCGCGCAGGGGCATTTCCGAATCCACCATCGCCATCTTCACCCGGCAGCTCTTCTCGATCCGGCAATCGCTGAAGAACGATTTCCCGCCGGCTGCCAGGATCGAGACACCGGACACCGACAAGGACGCCACGATTCCCGTGCATCCTGGGGCTGCGGCTTTCGTCGATGGCGACGAGAAGACCTTCCTCGACCGCTACAGCGATTACATCTGGTGGGGACTGATGCTGGTGTCCGCGATGGGTTCGGCCGGCGCCTGGTTTGCCGGTTACCTGAAAAAGGACGAACGCAGCATCAACACCTCGCAGCGCGACCGGCTGCTCGACATGCTCGCCGCCGCACGCCACAGCGACTCGATGGAAGAGCTCGACCAGATGCAGGCGGAAGCCGACAACATCCTGCGCGATGCGCTCGCATGCTACGAGCACGGCACAATCGAGGAAGGCACGCTGACTGCCTTCAACATCGCGCTCGAGCAGTTCCACAACGCCGTCACCGACCGCAAGCTGCTGTTGATCAGCATGCCGCAACACCTGCAGCGCGCCAGCGCGCAATTCCGCGCGGCAGGGACCGCTTAGCCAAGGCGGGATACTCGACGCCCCGTCATTCCGGGATGCGCCGAAGGCGCAGGCCCGGAATCCATCGGGCCGCGAACGACGTGGATGAATGGATTCCGGGCTCACGCTTCGCGTGCCCCGGAATGACGGCTAGGAGCCGTAATCGCTTCGTCATAGAATCCTTCTAGGTCTGTTGCGACATTTCGGCGCATCCGGCGCCGGACCGACGGAGGCTTGCCATGACGATCAGGATTTCCCGCCGAAAATTCCTCTCTTCAGCCGCGGCTGGCGCCGGCGTCATCGCGATGCCCCACCTGTCCCGCGCCGCTGACCGGCCGGCCGTCACCCATGGCGTGCAGTCCGGCGATGTCGGCCTTGACGGCGGCGTGGTCTGGGCGCGCGCCGACCGGCCGTCGCAGATGATGGTCGAGGTCGCAACCACCGAATCCTTCAAGGACGCGCGCGCGCTGCCGCCGATCGCGGCGCTGCCCGAAAGCGATTTCACCGCCAAGATGCTGCTGGAAAACCTGCCCTCGGGCCAGGACATCTTCTACCGCGTCCGCTTCCGCGACCTTGCCCATGTCAACGTCACCGGCGAGCCCGTGGTCGGCCGCTTCCGCACCGCGCCCGCCGACCGGCGCGATGTCAGCTTTGTCTGGGGCGGCGACGTCGCCGGTCAAGGCTGGGGCATCAATCCCGACGACGGCGGCATGTTCACCTTCGCCACCATGGGCAAATACAAGCCGGATTTCTTCCTGCATTCCGGCGACACCATCTATGCCGACGGCGTCATTCCGTCCGAGGTGAAGCTCGCCGACGGCAAGCTGTGGAAGAACCTCACCATCCCGGAGAAGGCCAAGGTCGCCGAGACGCTCGACGAATACCGCGCGGCGCACAAGTACAACCTGCTCGACGAGCATGTGCGCGCCTTCAATGCGGAAGTGCCGATCTTCGTGCAGTGGGACGACCACGAGGTCACCAATAACTGGTCGCTGTCGAAACAGCTTCCTGCCGCCTACAAGGAGCGCGACATCAACGTGCTGGCGGCCCGCGCGGCGCGCGCCTTCCACGAGATGTATCCGATGCGCGAAAGCATCGTCGAGCCGGGACGCGTCTATCGTACGCTGAGCTACGGACCGCATCTGGATGTGTTCATGCTGGATGAGCGCAGCTATCGCGGACCCAACGGTCCGAACCAGCAGACCAGCTACGGCCCCGACGCCTATTTCCTCGGCCCGGACCAGCTCGCCTGGCTGAAGCGCGGACTGCTCAACTCGCGCGCCACCTGGAAGGTGATCGCCTCCGACATGCCGCTCAGCCTCATCGTCTATGACGATGCGGCCAACAACAAGGGCTCCGAGGCGTTCGCGCAGGGCGACGGCCCGCCGCGCGGCCGCGAACTCGAGATCGCCGATATCCTGCGTTTCATCAAGACCGCCGGGATCGTCAACACCGTCTGGCTCACGGCGGATGTGCACTACGCCGCCGCGCACTACTACAATCCGAACAAGGCGCAGTTCCAGGACTTCGATCCGTTCTGGGAATTCGTCTCCGGCCCGCTGCATGCCGGCACGTTCGGCCCCAACGAGCTCGACAACACGTTTGGACCCGAGGTGAAGTTCATCAAGGCGCCCGGCGCCGACAAGCAGAACCTGCCGCCATCGGCGGGCATGCAGTTCTTCGGCCACGTCAAGATCGACGGCGCAACCGGACAGATGACAGTAACCTTGCGCGACCGCGCCGACGTCGCGCTGTGGTCAACCACGCTCGACCCGAAGCCGATGTAGGAAGGCTGCCTGTAGCCCGGATGGAGCGCAGCGAAATCCGGGACGGTCCATCGGCGAACTCGAGACCCCGGATTGCGCTGCGCTCCATCCGGGCTACAGATCTTAGACCCGCCTTCGCAGTGCTGCTTCCAGTGCTTCGCTTGAGCACGGCTTGACCAGGCGCGGCTTGTCGGCCAGCGCGGCGGGAAGGCGGACATCGGCGCCATAGCCGGTGACGAAGACATAGGGGATCTGTAGCGCGTCGAGCTCTTCGGCGAGCGCAAAGGTGTTCTCGCGGGCCAGCACGACATCCAGCAGCGCGAAGTCGGGCCGGCGATAGGCGATGATCTGAAGCGCTCGCGCGACGCTGGTCGCCGTCCGCACCGTCTTCACCCCAAAGCCGAGGATCGTGTCCTCGAAATCGAGGGCGATGATCGGATCATCCTCGACGATCAACACGTCGGAGGGCATGCCGTTGAAGAGGGCGGGTTCCATGAGCGTGCCAAGTCCTGTGTTGAAGGTCCTGTCTTGAAGGATTGATCTGATCGCCGGTGATGAGCCGGCCATCGGCACGCTGCCGGCGCGTCGCCCAAGCACACCGGGGGTTCCCTTATCGAAACGCACCACACCGGGATCCCGTCGTCTGTTCACTTGTGCACACAACAGGAGGAACGGGTTGACTATCGTCGCGGTTGGTGAGGGGGAGACCCGATGCTTCAACAACGCAGCCAACCGGACAGAGCAGACCGGCCCTTTAACAACCTGTTGCGCCGTCTGAGCGACGCCGATTATGGGCTGATCGCACCGCACCTCGCGCGCGCCGAGGCCAACGCCAACGACCTGCTTTACAACCCCGGCGACGACGTCGAGACTGTGTATTTTCCCTGCGGGCCCGGCCTCGTCTCCTACCTCGTGACCAACGAGGACGGCCGCGACGTCGAGACCATTCTGGTCGGCCGCGAAGGTGCTGTCGGTGGCGTCGTCAGCCAGGGATTTCTTCCCGCCTATACCCGCATCATCGTCAAATTCGGCGGGCCGTTCGTGCGGATGACGGTCGGCAGGCTGGAAGCGGCCAAGCTGAAATCGCCCTCGATCCGCAACGTGTTCGCGCGCTATGCCGATTGCATGCTGGCGCAGATCTTCCAGTCGACGGCCTGTAACGCAATCCACTCGATCGAGCAGCGCACCGCCAAATGGATCATCTCGGCGATGGAGCGCACCAATGGCAACGGCGCCGTGCCGCTCACGCATGAGCAGCTCGCCACCCTGCTGGGGGTGGGCCGCAGCTATGCCAGCCGCGTGATTCAGTCCTTCAAGGCCGAGGGCGTGCTGGAGACGCGCCGCGGCGCGATTCTGGTCCGCAACCTCGATGTCCTGCGGCTCCGCTCCTGCCTGTGCAACGAGGCCGTCAAGGACCACTTTGAGGAGGTGCTCCGCGGCGTCTATCCGAGCAAGGAAGAGGAAACCGGATAGCGGGATCCCGGTAAGATATCGGCGGTTGCCGGAACAACCGGCAGGGTTCGAAAAACGGCCGGTAACCGGCAAACAACGCATTGTTTTTTGACGGTTTCTGACTATATTGCGCCGCAAACGCGCAAGCTTTGCCCGGTCCCTTTTGGCCGGGCTTGCTTTTTGAGGCGAACCGCGCCCCGCGAGATTTCAACGGCTTGAGTGTGATCCGGACCCGGAGGGGCCGTAGTTGCTAAAGATCGATCCCGGCTTTCCGGCGAGATCGCTCAAGACCTGTGCATGACCGAAAAGCAGAGCCATGAATCTTCGTAACGTCGCCATCATCGCCCACGTCGACCACGGCAAGACCACGCTGGTGGACCGCCTGCTGCAGCAATCCGGTACGTTCCGCGAGAACCAGAAGGTCGCCGAACGCGCCATGGATTCCAACGACCTCGAGCGCGAGCGCGGCATCACCATCCTGGCCAAGGCCGCCTCGGTGCAGTGGAAGGACATCCGCATCAACATCGTCGATACCCCCGGCCACGCCGATTTCGGCGGCGAGGTCGAGCGCATCCTCAACATGGTGGACGGTGCGCTCGTGCTGGTGGACGCCGCCGAAGGCCCGCTGCCGCAGACCAAGTTCGTGGTCTCCAAGGCGCTCAAGGTCGGCTTGAAGCCGATCGTCGTCATCAACAAGGTCGACCGCCCCGACGCGCGCCCAACCGAAGTGATCAACGAGGTTTTCGATCTGTTCGCGGCGCTCGACGCCAGCGAGGAGCAGCTCGATTTCCCGATCCTGTACGGCTCGGCCAAGCAGGGCTGGATGGCGGAGAGCCCCGAAGGCCCGAAGGAAGCGGGCATGCAGCCGCTGTTCGACCTGATCGTGCGGCACGTCGCGCCGCCGAAGGTCGAGGAAGGCCCGTTCCGCATGATCGGCACCATCCTCGAGGCCAATCCCTATCTGGGGCGTATCATCACCGGCCGCATCTCCTCCGGCATCCTCAAGCCGAACCAGGCCGTGAAGGTGTTGAATGCGGAAGGCAAGCTGGTCGAGCAGGGACGCGTGTCAAAGATCCTGGCGTTCCGCGGAATTGAGCGCACACCGCTCGATGAAGCCGAAGCCGGCGACATCGTCGCCATTGCCGGCCTCACCAAGGGCACCGTCGCCGATACGTTCTGCGACCCCACCGTCGAGACGCCACTGCAGGCGCAGCCGATCGATCCGCCGACGGTGTCGATGTCCTTCATCGTCAACAACTCCCCGCTCGCAGGCACCGAGGGCGACAAGGTGACGAGCCGCATGATCCGCGATCGCCTGATGCGCGAGGCCGAAGGCAACGTCGCGCTGCGCGTCACCGAAGCCGCCGACAAGGATTCCATGGAAGTCTCCGGCCGCGGCGAATTGCAACTCGCGATCCTGATCGAGACCATGCGCCGCGAAGGTTTTGAACTCTCGGTGTCGCGTCCGCGCGTCGTGTTCAATAAGGACGAGGCCACGGGCCAGGCGCTGGAGCCGATCGAGGAAGTCGTGATCGACGTCGACGAGGAGCATTCCGGCGTCGTCGTGCAGAAGATGAGCGAGCGCAAGGCCGAGATGATCGAGATGCGCCCCTCCGGCGGCAACAGGTTGCGGCTCGTGTTCTACGCGCCGACCCGCGGCCTGATCGGCTATCAGGGCGAGCTGCTGACTGATACCCGCGGCACCGCGATCATGAACCGCCTGTTCCACGGCTATGCGCCCTACAAGGGCGAGATCCAGGGCCGTCGTAATGGTGTCCTGATCTCCAACGATCAGGGCGAGGCCGTCGCCTATGCCATGTTCAAGTTGGAGGATCGCGGCCCGATGATGATCGAGCCGGGCTGGAAGGTCTACAAGGGCATGATCGTCGGCGAGCACACCCGCGATAACGATCTCGAGATCAATGTGCTGAAGGGCAAGCAGCTCACCAACATCCGCACCACCTCCAAGGACGAAGCGGTGCGCCTGACCCCGCCGATCCGGATGACCCTAGAAAAGGCGCTGGCCTATATCGAGGACGACGAGCTCGTCGAAGTGACGCCGAAGTCGATCCGGCTGCGCAAGAAACACCTCGATCCGAACGACCGCAAGCGCGCCGAAAAGGCCAAGGAAGCGGTAGCGTAAACGTGCGAATAGCGAATGGGGAGTAGCGACTAGGGACGTTTGGCCTCTGGCGGCGTTTCCTATACGCTATTCGCCATTCGCCACTCACTATTCGCTGACTAAATGCTCCTCCCCTCCTCAGTCGACGTCGCCATCATCGGCGCTGGCGCAGCCGGCCTTGGCGCTGCCAATGCGCCGAAGGATTCCGGTCTTTCCACGATCGTGCTGGAAGCGCGCGACCGCGTCGGCGGGAGAGCGTATACGGTTCAGGCCGCGCCGGATGTCATCTTCGACGTCGGCTGCGGCTGGCTGCATTCGGCGGACAAGAACAGCTTCGTCGCCATCGCCGAACAACTGAATTTCGAGATCAACAAGACCTTGCCGCCCTGGCGCGAGCGCGCCTATGGCAAGGCGTTCCCGCAAGCCGATCGCGACGATTTCATCCGTTCGCTTGACGAATTCTATGAGCGCGCCTGGGAAGCCGCGCAAACGGGTGAGGACGCGCCCGCCAATCGCTATCTCGAGCCCGGCAACCGCTGGAATCCGATGATCGATGCGATCTCCACCTATGTGAACGGCTGCGAGCTCGACCGGGTCTCGATCCTCGACATGGAGGCTTACGAGGACACCAACATCAATTGGCGCGTGCGGCGCGGCTATGGCGCGCTGGTCGCCGCCTATGGCGCCTCATGTCCTGTCGCGCTCAACTGCAATGTCACGCTGATCGACCATTCCGGAAAACGCCTGCGCCTCGAAACGTCGCTGGGCACGCTTGCGGCCGACCATGTGATCGTGACCGTGCCGACCAATTTGATCGCGGATGAAGCGATCCGCTTTTCGCCGGCGCTGCCGGCAAAGGTCGACGCTGCGCGGGGACTGCCGCTTGGCGTCGACGACAAGGTGGTGTTGGCGCTCGCGGATGCGGAAGCATTTCCAAAGGAAGGCAATTTGCGCGGCGCCACCATGCGCACCGAAATGGGCACCTATCACATCCGTCCGTTCGGCCAGCCCTGCATCGAAGGCTTTTTCGGCGGCCGGTTTGCAAGAGAGCTGGAAGATGCCGGCGACGGCGCCTTTGCCGCGCACAGCATCGACGAAATCGCGGGCTTCCTCGGCAACGACATCCGGCGCAAGCTGACGCCGCTCACGGAATCCCGCTGGGCGCACGATCCCTTCGCCCGCGGCGCCTATTCGCACGCACTCCCCGGCCATGCAGACAAACGCGCCGTGCTGGCCGCGCCTGTCGATGGACGATTGTTCTTCGCGGGTGAAGCGACCTCGCCGAACTTCTTCTCCACCGCACATGGCGCGCGAGACAGTGGCGAGCGCGCGGCGAAGGAAGTGCTGGCGTCAAAGGCGAAGCGCTAACTGCACACTCCGTCATTGCGAGCGCAGCGAAGCAATCCATTTCACCACCTGCGGAGGCGTGGATTGCTTCGCTGCGCTCGCAATGACGGGAGAGAGCATCATTCCAATACCCGCGCCCGCGTCTCCGCATCCGGCACAAAGCAGGTGTCGTATTTGCCGAAGATGCGGTAGCGGTTGCGGGCGATGAGATTGTAGACGGCGTCGCGCGGCGGCTTTGGCACCGCGAACAGCGCTGTCGTCCAGTGCCAGCCCGGCAGGTGGCTCAGCACCGTCAGCGCGGCGTCGGATTTGAAGTACGCGATGCCGCCATGCACGACCGCGTTGGTATCAGGGTCGGTGGGATCGATGCCGAACGTTCGCGCCAGCCGCGTGCCATAGTCCGATTGGACCGGCGTGAAGCGGAAGCGGCGGTCAGAGTCGCGCGCGATGACGAAGCGGACCCAGCGCGAGCAGAAGATGCAGACGCCGTCATAGAGGATCACGTCATCGTCGGGCCACTGCATCATCGGTTATCCAGTGTTAGCAACGCCACCAGCATCAGCACGATCGCGGGTCCCGTCTTCACGAGTGCGCCGAGCGGCTCGATCCAGAGATCGGGCGTCAGGATCGCGGTGCCGATCATATAGCCGAGCGAGGCCATGATGCCCGCGATCAGACCGAAGGCGGCGGTGCGACGGAAAGCGATCAGGACGCCGATGCTCATATCCATCAGGCTGGTCAGCACCGTGAACGGCCCAACCAGCGCCGGAGGAAAGTTGTGCGCGCTCAGGATCCCGGCCGCAGCATCGTAGGAGACGAACAGCGCGATGAAGCCCGAGGCGACCCAGAACAGCACGAGGCTCGCGATCACCAGCGCCTTGATCAGGAACAGCCGCGCGAACCATTTGTCCTGGATGGTCGCCGAGCGCTGGCCGACCACCTCCGCCAGCGTCCTTGGCACGATACCCGTCGCCGCCATCCAAGCGCTGGGATCACCGGTGACGCCGCGACGGAGTTCAGCGATGGCCGTGGAGCGGAGGGGCGGCATCCAGCCAAGCCGGTTCACGAGATCGCCGAGCTTCGCACCGAGATCGATCATGAACGCGGGTGGCGTCAGGCGCGGCGTGTCGGCGGTGCCAAAGGAAAAGCGGAACTGCTTGATCACGCCGCCGAGCGTGACCGGCTGCGGCTGCATCAGGTCCCATGTGACGGCGCTCGCCGCGGGATCGGCGATATCGCGCTCGGCAAGCCAGGCGATGGTCGCGGCGATATCCTCAACCGCTATCGGCTGAAACGGCGTCGCCGCATCCTTCTGTGGCAGATCGACCGGCAGCGCCGCCAGCGCGCGCAACATCGCGCTGCCGCCATAGGCCGCCGGCGCCACCACGAAGCCGGGCCGCAGGATCGCGTAAGGAATACCCGAGTCCGCGATCAACCCCTCGGCCTCGCGCTTGGTCACGCTGAACGCGGTGTGGTCGTCCGTGGCCACGCCGGGAATCGAAATGTGCACCAGCCGCATCGCGCGGCCGCTGTCGCGGATCCCAGCCAACAGCCGTGCGACGAAATCTCTGTGCACCGCGCCGGTATCGCTGCCCGGGCCGTCCTGCAGCACGCCGAGGCAATTGACGACGATGTCGACTTCGCGCTCCCGCAACAATCGCGCCAGCGCTGCCGCATCCAGCGCCATGATCGGCAATTCCAGGTCGAGGGCGCTGACCTTCTGCGAGGGTGCAAAACGGCGCGCAATCCCGATTGTCTGGAAACCTCGCGCGCGCAAATCGTCGGTCCCGTGGCGGCCGATCAGCCCGGACGCACCGAGCACGAGAATCCTGCGGTCACTCATCTTGCCCCTAAAACGGTCTTGCAATCATCAGCCAGAGAATCAGCATCACCGAGCCGAAGCCGGGAATGCCGAACAGAAACCAGCGGCGGAACAGGGCGAAATAGCGCAGCGGCAGCCTCTCGCTTTTCTCCGCCGCCAACCTCGCGAGATCGCGCATCTCGATCTGCATGAAAATCACGGGCACCCAGAAGGCTCCTGCGACGACATAGAGCCCGAGCGAGGCAAGCAGCCAGCCCTCGGTAAGCGAAGTCGACGACATCTGCATCAACAGCCCGCCGGTCACCGGCTGCAACAATACCGCCGTCAGCGTGAATATGGCATCGGCGATCACCACCGTCGTCGCCGTGCGCGCGATGAAATCGGCATGGCCACTGCGATGCGCCATCAGCATGAAGAAGGCGATGCCCGTGCCGGTGCCGAGGATGATGATGGCGCCGAGCACATGCAGATATTTGATGAGGAAATAGAGCGTCATCGTTTCCTGACCGCAGCGGCAGGCCGCGCTCTCAGCGCGCGGTCGAGTTCTGCCGTGGCGAGCTTAACGCCATTCTCGCTTTCGGGCAGCCAATGGCCCTCGCCGCCATGGGCCGGCAGGACGTGAAAATCCACCCGCCCACCGGCCTCGCGAAACGCATCGGCAAGCTGGCGCGACAGCGCCGGCGAAAAATAACTGTCATTGGCGGCAACGAGCCATGTTACCGGCACCTTCGCACTTCGGCCGAACTCGGCCGCGGAGGCCAACAGGGTATGCGGCGCGCAAACCTGGTTCGGAAAATCATTGGCATGGCCGCCGCGTCCCGGCGCGAAGGCGATGATCGCCAAGATGCTCTTAGAGCCGCCATTGGGGCTCTCGGCGGCAAGCGCCAGCGCCCCCCAACCGCCGGCGGAATGGCCGATGACGATAGCGTGATTTTTCCAGATGAAAGGCTGGTCGCTGAGGTAATCGAGTGCGAGCCGGATCTGCCCGGCGGTGGCCCGAGCCGAGTGTGAATAATCCGCCTCGTCGCAGCCGCCCTGGTCTTCCAGGTATGTTCCGCCTGTGGCGCCATGGCCCATCCGCTCCGGCACCAGCACGGCAAAACCGCGTGCGACCAGAAAGCCGGCCAGCGCGCGGTATTCGGGCCGCGGCATCTGTGCCCGACGCAACACGTTCTGCGTCGTGGCATGCGCGCCCAACGCCAGCGGAAACGGCCCTGCGCCCGGTGGGCGTAAAAGCAGGGCGCGCGCCGGCCGCGCGGGATCGGGCGACGGCACCAGCCACTGCTGCCGCCGGTTCGGCTCACCCTCCTCGCCTTGCGCCCCCAAGACGGGTTGCGCCGGAGCTGCCCCGGAGCCGAGCGCCGCGGCAACAAGCAGCGCGAAAATCACTTTAAGTGAATGCATCCTTGGCCTGACGCGACCATGCTGGGCAAACAGGATTCGCCGAAAGACGATCTCGCGAATCAATCCCGGGCGCAGTTTTTCACGACACGCTTGCTGACCATATGTCATCAGCGTGACGCCAGCCTGCCCCCGCATCACGAACTGGCCGATTGAAGCTCGCACTGTCCTCTTTCGGTACAAGTCATTCGAAAACTGATGCAGAAAATCCACAGGTTAACCGATAATTAACGATAGAGCTTGAAGGCGGCGCGCCGACTTGCTTTGATTGGACCATGAGCACAACCCTGATAGAGGTCCGGCCGGCCAAGGTTGCGGATGCAGCCGCGGTGGCGGCTACGCATGACGAAGCCTGGCGTTCAGCCTATCAGGGCATCATCCCCGGCGCCGAATTGGAAAAGCTGATCAACCGGCGCGGTCCGCACTGGTGGGACAGTGCGATCCGCAAGGGCAGCCGCGTCAGCGTTCTGGTGTTCGGCGACAAGATCGCAGGCTACGCCAATTACGGTCGTAACCGCGCCCGCAGCCTGCACTTCGAAGGCGAGATCTACGAACTCTATCTGCGGCCGGAATTCCAGGGCCTCGGCTTCGGCCGCCGCCTGTTCAACGCCGCCCGCCGCGACCTCGCGCAGAGCGGGCTGAAGAGCATGGTGGTCTGGGCACTGTCCGACAACGATCCGGCCACGGAGTTTTATCGCGCGCTTGGCGGCCGCATGGTGGCGCGCTCCTCCGAAAGGTTCGGGCCGAAATCGCTCGACAAGGTCGCTTTTGCCTGGACCAACTGAGGCTGGGGGCGTCTCCGGGACGGCGCGACGGGCGCGCGTCAACCAATGGCCCAAAAATCCATCATTTTTCCTCGAAAGTTAGATGGATGGGCGGGCCCAGCCCGCGTATGACAGCAGCAATCACTGGTCCTGCCCGGCGCACCTGCACTGGCAATCACGGAGTTATCTATGCGTATTGATGCGGTATCGATCGGAGTGAATCCGCCGCATGACGTCAACGTCATCATCGAAGTGCCGGTCGGCGGCGAGCCGATCAAGTATGAAATGGACAAGGAAGCCGGCACGCTGGTGGTCGACCGCTTCCTCTATACGCCGATGCGCTATCCCGGCAATTACGGCTTCATCCCACACACGCTGTCCGACGACGGCGACCCGTGCGACGTCCTGATCGTCAACACCCGCGCCATCGTACCGGGCGCGGTGATGAGCGTGCGGCCGGTCGGCGTGCTCCTGATGGAGGACGAAGCCGGCGGTGACGAGAAGATCCTCGCTGTACCCTCGTCGAAGCTCACCCAGCGCTACGACAAGGTGAAGAACTACAGCGACCTTCCCCAGATCACGCTGGACCAGATCCAGCATTTCTTCGAGCACTACAAGGATCTCGAGAAAGGCAAATGGGTGAAGCTGCTGCGCTGGGGCGATGCCGAAGAAGCGCGCAGGCTGATCACCGAAGGGATCGCACGGGCGAAGAAATAAACACCTGATCCCGTACGCGCAGCGCGGCGCCTCCGGGGCATGGGAGTGTCGAGGGGGAACGATTGCGCCGGCTCATCAAGATCATCGGCAAGGCCCTGCTGCTCCTGGTTGCAGCGGCTCTCGTCCTTGCCGGTGTGCTCGCCTTCAATGTGTTCAGTCGCGGCTCGCGGCAGCTCCAGGTCGCTGCCATCCCGCGCGAAGCCATTGATGCGGAAGCCGCCGCCACCCGGCTGGCCGAGGCGATCCGCTTCAAGACGATCTCGAGCTTCGAGAAGCCCGAGCAGCATGCCCAGGCGCTCCACGGCATGCAGGCGCATATCGAGAAAAGCTTCCCGACGTTTCATGCCGCGGCCAAGCGCGAGGTCATCGCCGGCCTGAGCCTGCTCTACACCTGGGAAGGCAGCGATCCGCGGGCACAGCCGATCGCCCTGCTCGCGCATCAGGACGTGGTGCCGGTCGCGCCCGGCACCGACAAGGACTGGCAGCAGCCACCCTATGACGGCGTGATTGCCGACGGGTATATCTGGGGCCGCGGCTCCTGGGACGACAAGGGCAACCTCTATTCGATGCTGGAGGCCGCCGAGGCGCTGGCGAAAGCAGGCTTTCAGCCGAAGCGGACGATCTATTTCGCCTTCGGCCATGATGAGGAGGTCGCGGGCACCCGCGGCGCGAAGGTGATCGCCGCGACACTCGCCTCGCGCGGGATCAAGCTCGACTTCGTGCTCGACGAGGGCCTGCTCATCACCGACGGCATTATGAAAGGGCTTGCCAAGCCGGCTGCCCTGATCGGCGTCGCGGAAAAAGGCTATGCCACGCTGGTGCTGTCGGCGCAGGCGACGCCCGGCCACTCCTCGATGCCGCCGCGCGAGACCGCGATCGGCATGATGAGCGCGGCGCTCACAAGGCTCGAGGATCACCGCCTGCCGATGCAGATCCGCGCCACGGTGTCGGAGATGTTCGACACGCTGGCGCCCGAGATGAACGGCGTCAACCGCGTGATCCTGTCGAATCTCTGGCTGTTCAAGCCGCTGCTCCTGCGCGAATTCGCGAAGACCGGACCGACGGAAGCGATGGTCCGCACCACTACCGCGCTCACCATCTTCAATGCCGGCGACAAGGACAATGTGCTGCCCGGCCGCGCCGAGGCGACCGTCAATTTCCGCCTGCTTCCCGGCGACACCCAGGCGAGCGTGACCGATCATGTCCGCTCCACCATCGGCAACGATCGCATCTCGATCAAGCCGTTCCCCGGCAACACCGATCCGCCGCCGGTGAGCGGCACGGCCGGCGCGTCCTACCAGACGCTCAACCGCACCATCCGCGAGATTTATCCTGACGTCATCGTCGCGCCCGGCCTGATGATCGCCGCGACCGATTCGCGGCACTATGCCGGGATCACCGACAACATCTTCCGCTTCTCCCCGGTACGCGCCAACAGCGAGGACCTGAAGCGCTTCCACGGCACCAACGAACGCCTCAGCATCGAGGGCTATGCCGACATGATCCGGTTCTATCAGCGATTCATCGAGAACAGCGCGGGATAAGCATCCCAGCCGTCATTCCGGGGCGATGCGAAGCATCGAGCTATGATGTGCAATTGCACATCAGAGAATCCATCGAGCCGCATGCGCCGGAGGAGAAATGGATTCCGGGCTCGCGCTGCGCGCGCCCCGGAATGACAGGGTTTGCCTCAAACCCCCGGCGCCGGCAGTTTGGCGATGGCGCAAGCCGCGCGGAGTGTGTTCACCAAAAGGCACGCCACGGTCATCTGCCCGACGCCGCCCGGCACCGGCGTGATCGCGCCGGCGACCTTGAGCGCCTCCTGATAGGCGACGTCGCCGACCAGCCGCGGCTTGCCGCCCTCTACCGGAATGCGGTTGATGCCGACATCGATCACGGTCGCGCCCGGCTTGATCCAGTCGCCGCGCACCATCTCGGGCCTGCCGACCGCCGCATAGAGCAGGTCGGCGCCGGCAGCGAGCTTCGGCAGATCGCGCGAGCGCGAATGCGCGATCGTCACCGTCGCATTCTCGTTCAGGAGCAACTGCACCAACGGACGCCCGACCAGGTTGGAACGGCCGATCACGAGCGCATTCATGCCTTCGAGCGAGGCATGCACGCTCTTGGTCAGGATGATGCAGCCGAGCGGCGTGCAGGGCGACAGCGCGGCAAAGCCGCCGGCGAGCCGCCCGGCATTGTTCGGATGCAGGCCATCGACGTCCTTGGCCGGATCGATGGCATTGATGATGGTTTCGGTGTGAATCGATTTCGGCAGCGGCAGTTGCACCAGGATGCCGTGCACCGCCGGGTCGCGGTTGAGCTTGCCGATCAGCGCCAGCAAATCGGCCTGCGCGACGTCGGCCGGCAGCTTGTGCTCGAACGAAGCCATGCCGGCAGCCTGCGTCTGCGTGTGCTTGCTGCGGACATAGACCTCGCTCGCGGGATCATTGCCGACCAGGACAACGGCCAGCCCCGGTACGAGCCCATGCTCGCGCTTGACGCGGGCAACCTCTTCCGCGACGCGTGCGCGGAGGTCGGCTGCAATGGCTTTTCCGTCGATGATGTGAGCCGTCATCTCAGTCCTTCGCGTTGAATGCGGTCAGTTGACGCAAGGTCTCGCCGAGCTGTCGCGGATCGCCCTCGATCGCCACCTGTTTGAGCCGCGACGTGGCGCCCGAGAGGATCTTCACCCGTCCCTTGGGCACGGCCAGCGCCTTGGCGAGCAGTTCCGTCACCGCCCGATTGGCCGCGCCGCCGTCGGCAATGGCGCGGACCCGGACCTTCACCACGCTGCGGCCGTCGGACAGCGTCTCGATGCCATCGATGTCGTCGCGGCCGCCGCGAGGCGTCACGCGCAGTGCGACGCTGATGCCATCGGTGGAATAGCGCCAAGGGAGCTGTGCCAAGGGTCGCTCACCGGCCGAAGGCGCTCAGATCACGTTGGGATAGACGTAGTACATGATCACCCGCTCGATGAACATGATGAGCAGGATCACGATGATCGGCGAGATATCGAGCCCGCCCAGATTCGGCATGATCTTCCGGATCGGCGCCAGCACCGGTTCCGTGATCCGGTACAGGAACTCGGCCACCGCGGATACGAACTGGTTACGCGTGTTCACGACATTGAACGCGACCAGCCACGACAGGATGGCAGCGGCGATCAGGAGCCAGACATAGAGGTCAAGGACAATGATGACGATGTCGAGAATGGCGCGCATGTGGTGGGGGCTCGCGGGTGGGACAGTGAGCTAAATATCGGTTCGCCCCTGCACAAACAAGGGAACTTCCGGACCAAGGTGGCCAAAAACCGGGCGTTTACTGTTCTTGACTTGGGCTTGGGCCGGACGGTAAATGGCGCCGATTGCCGGCCGCATTGCTCAGCACGGACCGGTCTGGACGGGGCCATAGCTCAGCTGGGAGAGCGCATCGTTCGCAATGATGAGGTCGGCGGTTCGATCCCGCCTGGCTCCACCACGCTTCGCCCTTCGGGCTACGCGTGGCGCAGCCGCGCAGAGCCCGAGGGGCGAAGCGTGGTGCCCGGCGAAGCCCAACGGGCGAAGACGGGCTTTTTGTCCACGAACTAACCTGCCAGCCGGCGCCGTTCGCGCACCCCCTACTCCGCAGCCTCCGACATCGCCGCCATCGGCACCCGCGCCAGCCAGTCATCCATGAAATGCTTCAGCCACGCCCGCTCGACCGCGTCATAGACGGCGCGGTCGGCAAAATGCTGATGGCGTGGGCGCGCGCCGGGCGAATCCAGGCGGTCGCCGCCGCGCGTGGTCCAGCAATGCATCATCGCGTAGGTGACGTCAGGATGGAACTGGAAGCCGAAGGCGTGTCCGTACCTGAACGCCTGCACCGGAAAGTCGCCGCCCTCGGCGAGAAGCTCGGCGCCGTCAGGCAGTTCGAATCCCTCGCGGTGCCAGTGATAGACCTGCTGCGGCCAATAGGGGCAAAGCGCGCGGCCTGCTTCGGTCGGGCGGATCGGATAATAGCCGATCTCGGCGCGGCCTTCCGGATGCGGCGCGACGCTCGCGCCGAGCTGCTTGGCGAGCATCTGGGCCCCCAAGCAGATGCCGAGAAACGGCCGTTGCTCGCGCAGCGGAATCTCGATCCAGTCGATCTCCCGCCGCACAAAATCGTCGCCATCATTGGCGCTCATCGGGCCGCCGAAGATGATGGCGCCCGCGTGCTCGTCAAGCGTCTCGGGAAGCGCATCGCCAAACCGCGGGCGGCGGATATCCAGGGGATGGCCGAGCGCGCACAAGGCGTTGCCGACGCGGCCGGGCTTGGAAGTCTCCTGGTGCAGGACGATCAGGACCGGCAGCAGGGAGGCAGGTCCGGTTGGGGTGACGGCCGCGCGCCTTCCACCGGGGAAAGGCAGCACGACATTGGCTTTTTCAGACCGTGACGACATCGACCTCAAGCGGCATGCAGCAAAGCTGGCAGCATACCTAAGCGATTCTTAATTTCGGGTGAGTTCACGCCAACTCATCGAAAATTTGAAAGCAAATCGCGGGCCAGATTGGAGCGTTTTCGAGCGAAGTGGACACCGGTTCGCATAGCAATCAAGTTTACGCAGATTGCGTAGACTTATCTGCGAAGAAAACGCGTCCAAACAAGAATCTGGCGCCCTCGATCTGCGTCAGCGCCGGCGCAACTGGAAACCGCCGACTGCCGTCAGGATGAAGGAGCGTGGGAAAAATCGGAGCAGGAGCGGCACGAACTTGATGAGGCCGGGAAGCACCGCGCGCTTGTTCGCCATCAAGCCGCCATAGGCCTGTCGCGCGACCTCCGCCGCCGAGACGTTGAGGATCGCGGAGTCAAATCCCGGCGCGAACCCGGCGCGGGCCTGGAATTCCGTCGGCACCGGCCCCGGACAGACCAGGGTGACACGGACGCCGTGCGGCTCGAGCTCCTTGCGTAGCGCCTCCGTGAACGACAGCACATAGGCCTTGGAAGCGTAATAGACCGCCATGCCCGGCCCCGGCAGGAAGCCCGCGATCGAACCGACATTGAGGATGCCGCCGCGATGGCGGATCAGCGAATCGGCAAATCGCAGCGACAGATCGGTCAGCGCGCGGATGTTGACGTTGATGATGTTGAGCTGGTCGGCCCGGTCGCGCTTGTTCGCGTAGCCGAACACGCCGAAGCCAGCATTGTTGACGACATATTCGACCTCGACGCCGGCCTCGGCCAGCGCGGTGGCGATCTTGTCGCCGGCATCTGACTGCTCGAGGTCGCAGGGAATCACGATCGCCGCCGCGCCGCCCTTGGCGGCGATTTCACTGGCGAGCGCCGTGAGGCGATCGGTGCGGCGCGCCACCAACGCCACACGATGACCGTTGGATGCGAAAACTCGCGCCAGCTCGGCGCCTATACCCGCCGATGCACCGGTAATCAGCGTCACACACTCGGTCACGATCGAATGCTCTTAATGAATCACAGGGCCCGTTACGAACGGCCGGACGAGAGCATAGGCTTGTGGTCGGGCGCAAGCCACCCGCGGGCATATCCGCATGCAGCGCCGGCCGCGTTCGCGATCGGAATGCATCATTTTTGGGGCTTATCGCGCAACCGGCCGGTTTGCGCGATGCACATTAAAGTTTCGTCATCTGCACGCTGAAGCGAACAGCCCGCGAACGCCGTGTCAGATTGCCGCGTCGGCAACGCCCCAGGGACCCCGGGGCAGGCTCGCCTGCTTTTCGGCTACGCGGCGCTTCAGATCGATGCGATCGCGCGAGGAAACACCCAGGAGATCCGCCGCGCGCCACACCACGTTGTCCTCGAACTCGCTGACCTGGCCGTCGGCATAAACCAGCTCCCACATCATCTCGACGATGCGCAGGCGGCCCTCTTCGTTGACCTGCCGCATGATGACGCTCGTGAAATGATAGAGATCGACCGCCTCGCCTTCGATCCGCGTTGCGGAAGCGATCAATTTGTCCGCGGTGCCGCGATCGAGTCCAAAGCGGCTTTCGATCAGGCTGTGCAGTTTGCGCTTCTCGTTCGCGCTCGGCTCGCCGTCGATCGAGACGACGTGGACGAGCAGCGCAGTGGCGGCAAGACGATAATCATTGTCATCGAACGCCCGATCCGCTTGCGCATCGGGCGACACAATATCGGCAATGAATTGGCGAAGTCCGTCAAGCATCAACGCCTCTATCGATTGACAGTGGATGGGACCTATATGGCGTGGAAACCTGACCCGCGCAATCGCGCCGGTTCTGCGGCCTGCATTACGTTTAGGCAATCTGCGCGCCGGTAAGGCCAAGTTCGCCGTCATTGCGAGCGGAGCGAAGCAATCCATCTCACCACTTGCGGAGGCATGGATTGCTTCGCTTTGCTCGCAATGACGGTTGAAGTCGGCCGCTCAGGGTATCTCGTACACCACCATCTTGTCGGCGATTCCGCGCAGTGCCGCTTCCTTCTGGATCGGCCGGATCTCCGCGTTCTTCAGAATGGAGAGCACTTCCGGCGAATCGATCACCGGCGCAGTGATATGAATTTCCTGCTGAGTCGACAGGCTCTGCACACGTGCGGCGATGTTGACGGTCTGGCCGAAATAATCCTGGCGCTCGTTGAGCATCACTGCGAGGCACGGGCCTTCGTGAATTCCGATCTTGACGATCAGGTCCTCCTTGCCGCGCTCGTCGTTGAGCCGCTTCATCGCCGCGCGCATGCGTAGGCCGGCAGCGAGCGCATGTTCAGGCTTGATGAAGGTCGCCATCACGGCATCGCCGATGGTCTTCACCACGGCGCCGTGCTCCGAGGCGATGATATCGAGCAGCGCATGGAAATGCGCACGCACGAGATCGAAAGCGGCGAGGTCGCCGACCCGCTCATAAAGCGCGGTCGAGCCCTTGAGATCCGTGAACAGGAAAGTCAGCGAGGTGATCTTCAATCGCTGGTCGACGTTGAGATTGTCAGCCTTGAAGACGTCACGGAAGGTCTGGTTGCTCAGCATCCGCTTCGCGGTGAGGATCGGCTTGCGCCTGCCCAGCATCTGATGCAGCGCGTCGCCGGCAATCCAGACCGATGGCAGCACGCGGACGCCGGCCTGATTTTCCAGCGAAAGTCGCAACGGCCCTGGTCGCAGCACCGTCGTGCCTGTCGGTGCCTTCAGCTTGTTGTAGACGATTGAAAGCTGCTGGCGATCGGTGGTCGGCTCGCCCTGAATGTCAATGAAGTGGGCCGAATGCGTCACCGGCTCGAACACGATGACGTACTGGTTGGGCAAGTTCAGCGACAGGATCGCCTTCTCGCCGGCCGGCAGTTCGAGCGCCTCGAGCGTCGCTTCGTTGATCAGGCGCGAAAACGATTCGTCGTTGATGTCGACACCCGAACTCCAGAACATCTGCCGCACATATTCCCAGATCGGCAGCGTGTTGGGATCATGCGCGCCGATGCGGCGGACTCGTGGGCTGACGGTGAAGGCGACCTCGACCATTTCGTCGACCGAAGCCTCGTAGCCGGCGGCGCAGAGCGCGCAATTATAATCGTCGTGACGCAGCGATTTCAGCGTCGAGTGCGCATCGAGCACCCCGCCGCAGCCAGGACACAGCACGTTCCAGCTCATGTCGAACAGGCCGAGCCGTGACGAGTGGAGGAAACCGGAAATGACCTTTTCCTCGTCGAGCCCGGTACGCCCGGCGAAGTCCAATAGGTTGATGCGGTTGAGATCGCGGTCATGGCCATCGGCAATCAGCCGCGCGATTTCGTCAACGACGGCCGGATCGGCCGTTTGTTTCAACACTGCGAACTGGGCCTGCGTATCGCTCATGGCGGAACCTTAGATGAGATGACCCGCGCCGGAACGCAAGGTCTGGTTATCTCGGCTTGATCGTAAACATCGGCGAGCGGTCGGGCTGGGTCGTCACGACCCCGACCGGCATCACCGGCTGCCGGTCGACCAGCGAGACACGGAACGCGCCGATCAGTTTCGCCAGCGCCAGCGTCGCCTCGACCATTGCGAAATGCGCGCCGATGCAGACCCGTGCACCGACGCCGAACGGCAGATAGGCAAAGCGATCGGGCGGCGTGCCGGCCATGAAGCGCGACGGCACGAACGCCGCCGGATCGTGCCAGAGCTTCTCATGCCGGTGCAGCAGCCACGGCGCGATCAGCACCACGTCGTGCTTTTTCACGGGCATGTCGGCGATCGTATCCGCCCCCGCCGCGGCGCGCGCGATCAGGAAGGCCGGCGGATAGAGCCGCATGGTCTCCTCGATGACGGCGCGGGTGAACTTCAGCCGCTCGATCTCGAGCCCACCGCCTGCGGCGACCGCCTTCACCTCGGCGGCGAGATCCTCCTGCGTCGCCGGATCGAGCGAAAGCAGATAGAGCGCCCAGAACAGCGCGGTTGCCGTCGTCTCATGGCCGGCAAGGATCATGGTCGCGATCTCGTCGCCGAGCTGCGCGTCGGTGAAGGCCTGCCCGGTCTCGGGGTCGCGTGCCGCAACCATGAGGTCGAACAGATCGCGCGGCGGCGCATCGCTTGTCTTGCCGGCGGCACGGCGCTCCGCCATCATCATGGCGACAAAGCCGGTCCAGCGCTTGCGAAAGCGGGCGCGCGCAAAATCCTGCGGGCTCGGCCAGCTCAATGGCAGCAGCATGTCGAGGAAGCGCGGCCGCGCCAGCCGCTCGCCATATTCCATGACGAAATCGCGCAAGGTGCCGCCATGGCGATCCATGCCGAACGAAAACATGGTGCGGCCCGCGATCTCGAGCGTCATCCGCTGCATCGTCTCGCGAAGGTCCACCGGACCATGGCTGGCGGCCTTGAGCTTTCCGATGGTCTCGTCGGTCACGGCGACCATGTGCGGCACCAGCGTCGTGATCGCGCGCGGCGTGAAGGCCGGCGCGAGCGTGCGGCGCTGGTGTTTCCAGGCGCGGCCTTCGGCGATCAGGAGACCTTCGCCGAGCATCGGGCGCAACACCCGGAAGGCGGTCGGCGTGCGCGTATAATTCTCGTAATTGTCGACCAGCACATGCCTGATCGCATCCGGCGTGTTGAGGATGAAGCTGCTGCGGCCGAAGAAGCGGCCGCGGACGATCTCCTCCTCATAGGCGCGCTGGCTCCAGCTTTCGATCGGGCTGCGGCTGATCAGGGTCATGCGCCTGAAGGCGGACAAGTCGTCCGGCGCGCGCGGGGGACAGGGCGGCACCAGCCGCTTCCGCGCAACCGGCAGGTCGTAGACTTCGGCTATGCTCATGGTGCTGCTCCAGTCTCGATCCACCCAGTCTACGCTCTCCATCCGGGGGTGATGAAGCCGTCTTCGGGGAGAGTTCGCCGAACACGCGCATTTGTTACCTCGCCGCCCGCTCCTCGCTCCCGAGCCGGGTTTTTGCGGAATGGAAATGACAGCATGACGACTGGACAATACGGGCGTTTGACGGGCATCACTCGGCTGCCGGAATCAGGCAGCCAACAGAGGACCACGGAACCACCATGACAGCATCGCCGCGACGCCCGAGCCCTGCCTCCGACGGCATCTTGGGGCCGCTTCGGCATTCAGTGTTCCGGCGCATCTGGCTGGCGAGCCTGCTCTCCAACCTCGGGATCCTGATCCAGGGCGTCGGCGCCGCCTGGGCGATGACGCAGATGACATCTGCGGCCGACAAGGTGGCGCTGGTGCAGACCGCCCTGATGCTGCCGGTCATGCTGATCTCGATGCCGGCCGGCGCCATTGCCGACATGCACGACCGCCGGGTCGTGGCGATGGTGTCGCTTCTGATCGCGCTGGCCGGCGCCACGGTTCTGACCGCGCTGGCGTGGCTCGACCTGGTGACGCCGAATATCCTGCTCGCGCTCTGTTTCATCGTCGGCAGCGGCATGGCGCTGTTCGGACCGGCCTGGCAGTCCTCGGTCAACGAGCAGGTGCCGCCCGAAACGCTGCCCGCCGCGGTGGCGCTGAACGGCATCAGCTACAACATCGCCCGCAGCTTCGGGCCGGCGATCGGCGGCATCGTGGTCGCAGCCGCGGGCGCGGTAGCCGCCTTTGCGCTCAACGCCCTGTTCTATCTGCCGCTCCTGATCGTGCTGTTCCTCTGGGACCGCGTCAGCGAGCCGTCGCGGCTGCCGCGCGAGCGGCTCAACCGCGCCATCGTCTCGGGCATGCGCTACATCAATCATTCGCCGTCGATCAAGATCGTGCTGACGCGCACGCTGGTCACCGGCATCATCGGCGGCTCGGTCTCCGCGCTGATGCCGCTGGTGGCGCGCGACCTGTTGCATGGCGGCGCGCAGACCTACGGCATCATGCTCGGCGCCTTCGGCATGGGCGCGGTGCTCGGCGCCCTCAATATCGGCGAGGTGCGCAAGCGGATGAGCGGCGAGGCGGCGGTGCGCGTCTGCGCCATCTCGATGGCGGGCGCGATCGCCGCGGTTGCGATCAGCAAGCTGCCGGTGGTGACCGCGGCGGCGCTGGTGCTGGCCGGCGCGGTCTGGATGATGGCGATCGCGCTGTTCAATATCGGCGTGCAACTCTCGGCGCCGCGCTGGGTCGCCGGCCGCTCGCTGGCGGCGTTCCAGGCTGCAATCGCGGGCGGAATCGCGATCGGAAGCTGGGGCTGGGGCCACCTTACCGATGTCGCCGGCGTCGAGATCGCGCTCCTGGTCTCCGCGGGGCTGATGCTGCTGTCACCGCTGCTTGGCCTGTGGCTCCGGATGCCGCCGGTCGGCGCTCGCAACGAGGACGCCACCGAAATGCTCGCGGATCCCGAGGTCCGCATGCTGCTCACGCCGCGCAGCGGGCCGCTGGTGGTCGAGATCGAGTACCGCGTCGCACAAGAGAACGCGCGCGCCTTCCACAACGTGATGCTGGAGGTGCAGCTCAGCCGGCAGCGCAACGGCGCTTATGGCTGGTCGATCGCGCGCGACATCGCCGATCCCGAATTGTGGACCGAGCGCTATCACTGCCCGACCTGGCTCGATTACTTGCGCCAGCGCAACCGCGCCACCCAGTCCGAGCGCGAACTGCATCTGAAAGCGATCGCCTTCCATCTCGGCCCCGATCCGATACGGGTGCGCCGCATGCTGGAGCGTCCGTTCGGCTCGGTGCGCTGGAAGGACGAGACGCCCGACCCCGGAGCCACCGAAGTATTGCCCGTCGTCGCGACCGCAGCCGGCAGCAGCACCTGACTGCCCTGGTCCTCGTAGCCCGGGTGAAGCGTCAGCGTAACCCGGGACCGCTCGAGCATGATCCGGAAAAGTGGAGACCGGTTTTCCGAAAAAGATCATGCTCAAACAAAGAGCTAGAGCGGGA
>NZ_JAQMIL010000070.1:0-54260 GCF_029990105.1 Bradyrhizobium sp. Arg237L
GTGACGATCGCGACCCGCCCCTCATCCGCCGTGAGACGCGCGGAGTTAAATCACTGATTTGCCCGACGGCGGAAGCCGAATGTTTTTCGCGCGACGGCTGGACAGAGCAAATCACATTGGAATTGCTCGCGAATTTTTCTCCTCCCTCATTCCAAGGCATCGCCGTGTGTTCCGACTCGCGCGGGAGCCGTCGGCCTTCACAGCTGCTCGCCGCCACACCCATGGTTAGCCCCAATTCAAGCGGGCGCGGTGACTTAGCCCGGGCCCCCCACATCGAGAATGATCTTCCCTTTCGGCGGCGGCCGTTGGCCTTCCAACATCATATGGGCTTCTCGCGCAGCGGCAAAAGGAAGAACTGCGCCGACGCGGGTTTTCAGTTCACCGCGATCAATGAGATCGGCAATTTCGCGAAGACGCTCGGTGGTCACCTCCACCAAGAAGAAGGCGGCGGTGACCCCGTGGTGCTTTGCGCGGTCTTGATCAGGCTGGGACACAGCGGAGATCAGCCTGCCGCCCGGGCGAAGAACCTGAAAAGAACGTATTTGCGTTTCGCCTCCGACGAGATCCAGCACCGCGTCCGCATCCTTCACCTCTTCCTCGAAGTGTTGCGTATGATAGTCCAATACTCTGTCGGCACCGAGGGACTGCACGTACTCGATGTCTTTGGTCCCCGCGGTGGCGATTGAACGCAGGCGAGCGCGACGAGCGAGCTGAACCGCGTAGGCTCCGACATTTCCCGCCGCTCCGTGGATGACGACCGTCTGCCCGGCTTCGAGGCGAGCGTGGTCGAACAGACCTTGCCACGCCGTGACCGCAACGACGGGAACGGAGGCCGCTTCGGCATAGCTCAGCGAGCTTGGTTTCTTCGCGAGCATCCCAGCAGAGGCCACGGCGTATTCTGCGTAAGCACCAAGGAACTGGCTGTTGGTCACTCCGAAAACCTGATCCCCGACAGCGATGCCGGAAGTGCCCGGTCCCACGGCCGCGACTGTTCCGGACAGATCAGAGCCGAGCGTAAGAGGAAGAGGCTGCGGCAAGGCGCTTTTGCCGGCCCTGATCCAGCCGTCCCAGGGACCGACGCCTGCTGCGTGAACATCGACGAGGACCTCGCCCGGACCAGGAACTGGCCGCGGAACCCGATCCAAAATCATCACTTCCGGCGATCCGAATTCGTGTACTCGCCATGCCAACATGGGGCAGCGAGCAGGACCTTGGGACGCATCGTCGGGGAGGGTACTTGCCATTCTGGACTCCCTACTAAGACGCGGGTCAGCTTGAAAAACGAGCGTCGGCCATTGACCCAACAGCCGGCTCGCGTCAACCGGTGATACTGATCAGAGGTAGGGGACCGTCTGATCGGGAACAGTACCAAGATTGGCAACTCGCAATGCACCATCGATAGTTCGCTATTTCGCAGCGACGTTCATTTCGCAGTGCGATCGTGCCAATTTCAATAGCCGACGACAATCCGCCGCCAGCCGCCGCTCATTGAGGTTGGTCACTAGATCGCGCCAGTAGGGCAACCGTGGGCCGGAGGCGAGCCGCCCGTTCTCGATGCTCTCTCGGATCGCGCAATAGATCTGGGCAGCCAGTGGTGTCCTTCTGGCACGATCAAGTTGGATGGGGAGGACGGCCACCGCGCGATGGTACAGTCAAAATTGGCAATCTTGGTACTGTTTTATGATCCGTGCGGACCGATCTATTTCCTGTAACCTGCGGCACAGATACGGAAGACGGGAGTTCGACAATGGCCGACGTTATTTCTGGCGTTAAGATCCCCGATAGCAAAATCGCACGGGAGGCCGCCGAACTCGTGCGGCAACATGAAACCGAGTTGTTGTTCAACCACTCGGTTCGCGTGTTTGTGTTCGGTGCGATGAAGGGAATTCGTCAGAACCTAAAATTCGATTCTGAACTGCTTTATGTCGCAGCGCTGTTTCACGATCTGGGTCTTGTCCGCCCTTACCATACCGATACGAAGCGGTTTGAAGTCGACGGCGCCGATGCAGCCCGCGAATTCCTCAAGAGCCGTGGCATCCCGGATCCGAAAGCGGATCTGGTGTGGGAAGCAATCGCCTTACATACCACGCCAGGCATTCCCCAATACATGCGGCCAGAAATAGCTCTCACGAATGCAGGTGTTCTAGTGGACGTCGTCGGCATTGGATATGACGACTATACGCGAGAGCAGCGCGACCAGGTCATTGCCGCGTTTCCTCGTGGTGATTTCAAGAAGGAATTCATCCAGGTTCAGACGTGCTCGGCCTTGAAGAAGCCCCAGACCACGTTCGGCACGGTCAATGTCGATTATATTGAAGATCGCGATCCCACATTTCGTAAGCCAAACGCGTGCGTTCGGATACGCAATACTCCGTGGCTAAGCTGAACCGTCATGCCATGAATTCGGACGATCAATAGTTGCGTATCCATACAGCCGTAGCTGCCACGAAGGTGTACCGCTTTGGCAAACACACGTAGCCACAGACGTTCACCCGCCGTGATGTTTACCCCTCTAAAAGCGTAATCGAGCCGTAAGAGCGAGTTGAGAGATGCCAAAATTTGCTGATTTCCCGATCATACAGCGCTGGCCTGCGAAATACCCAGATCGCTTGCAACTCTACTCACTGCCGACACCCAACGGCGTAAAGGTCTCGATTATGCTGGAGGAGATCGGGCTACCTTACGAGGTGCATCTGGTCGACTTCAACAAGGACGACCAGCACACGCCCGAATTTCTTTCGCTCAACCCCAACGGCAAGATTCCCGCGATTCTCGATCCGAACGGCCCGGAGGGTCAGCCACTGCCCTTGTTCGAATCCGGTGCCATCCTGCAATATCTCGCGGAGAAGACGGGCAAGCTTTTGCCGGCCAACGCGGCTCGCCGATACAAGACTATCCAGTGGGTGCATTTCCAGATGGGTGGGATCGGACCGATGTTTGGCCAGCTCGGCTTCTTCAACAAATTCGCAGGCCGCGAATACGAGGACAAGCGCCCACTTCAGCGGTACGTCAATGAGTCAAAACGCCTGCTGGGCGTCATGGAAACGCATCTCGCCGCGCGGGAGTGGATCATGGACGATGAATATACCATCGCCGACATTTCGATGCTTGGCTGGGTGCGCAACCTGATCGGGTTCTATGAGGCGCGCGAACTCGTTGACTTCGACAGTCTTCAAGAAGTGCCCGCTTGGCTCGAACGGGGACTAGCACGGCCCGCAGTGCAGCGTGGATTGAGTATCCCGCAAAGGCCGTGAGACGGCAGCCGGTCTTCTTGCCCCGCCAGACGCGTAGTTCGCTTTAAGGCACATGTGGCGAGCGGGCGGGAAATCATGCTTTTCGCCTTCGCGCTTGGCGAAGGCGAAAAGCTAATCCGCCCTACGCCATCACGCCGCCTTCTGGCCGCTGCCGGCATCGAGGCCGGCATAGATGCCGCGCTCGAAGCCCGCAAAAGCCTCCAGGCATTTGCCGTCGCCGAACGGCAAGAGTTGCATCAGGATCACGCCGGCGACGTCGCGCGTCGGATCGATCCAGTAATAGGTGTTGGCGAGGCCCGCCCAGGCGAGGCTGCCGGCGCTGCGTCCTTCCGCCGTTTTCGCGGTGTTGATGAGGAAGCTCAGGCCCCACTTCTTGTCCATGTCGGGATAGAGATCGACGTCGTTGGACAGCGTGAGATCGGCCGAGACCATCTTGGTGACGTTGAGATCGCCCATGTGGTTCTGGCCCATCAGCGCCACGGTTTCGGGCTTCAGCACCTGGTTGCCGTTGCCGCGGCCCTTGTTGAGGATCATCCGCGTGAACTTGATGTAGTCGCCCGCGGTCGCGTAGAGGCCGCCGCCGCCCATGTGGAATTCCGGCTCCTGCTCGAGCTCGAACGGGATCGGCGCGAGCGATCCGTCGGGGGCTCTCGCATGCATGCCGACCAGGCGCTGGCGCATGGCATCGCTGATCTTGAATCCGGTGTCGTTCATGCCGAGCGGCGCGAACAGGTGATCGCGCAAGTAAGCGTCGAGCCGCTTGCCGCTCGCAGCTTCAACGGCCTTGCCGATGAAATCGATATTGATGCCGTACTCCCAGCGCGTGCCGGGATCGGACACCAGCGGCACTTTCAGCGCGTCGTTCTTGCAGGTGGTGATGGTCGGCATCTCGGTTTTCGCGACATACTTCCCCATGTCACCGTTCCACATGTGGTAGCAGAAGCCCGCGGTGTGCGTCATCAGATGGCGCAGCGTGATCGGCGTCCTGGCCGGCCGCAGCTTGGGCTCGCCATCGGCGCCGAAGCCTTCCAGCACTTGCGGTGAAGCGAGATCAGGCAGCACCTTGCCGATCGGCTCGTCCAGCGAGAGCTTGCCCTGCTCGACCAATTGCATCGCGCCCGCGCCCGTCACCGCCTTGGTCATCGAGGCGATCCAGAACACGCTGTCCGTCGTCATCGCATCGTCTTTGCCGAGGTCGCGCTTGCCGAACGCGTTCTCGTAGATGATCTCGTTGCCGGTCGCGGCAATCGCGACCACGCCGGGGATTTCCTTCGCGTCGCATTTCTGACGGAGAAGCTGATCGATCTGAGCTTTGCTCTGCATGGGGGCGCCTCCTGATTGTTGTTGTGAAGACGATGATCTTCCTCCCGCGCGCCGCGTCCCGCAAGCGGCCTCCTCAGGGGATGCGGCTAAGGGCAACACCGCGACGGTGGCATGTCACACAGATTTAACCGTGAACGGCTGCCGATCCCGCCGCTTGTGGGAGCCATCCACGATAACGTGATTTGGTATTGCTTCCCGTCGATGATTTCGTGATCTAACGCATTCTAATTCCAAGGCAAACCATGCTTCTGGACTGGATGTTTTGAAGCAAATGGTTGCTTTTGAAGTTGCTTAAGGATGTGGCGATGATCTCGACCTGGAGTGAGTGGAAACGGTATCCCCGGCCCGGACGTAGCGAGAACATCGAAGCCCCGATCAGCCCCGGCCTTTACGAGGTCCGCTACGCCGGAACCGGCGCGTTGCATTCCTTCGAGGCGGTCGACAATGTCGCGCAGGCGCTGGCGCTGCTGCAGGTCGCGCCCAGGTCGTGGTTCGGTCGCCGTGACCCGGCCAAGTTGCCGGATCTCGAATACCGCACCTGCGCGACGTCTTCGAGAGCCGATGCCAAGGCGGCGGCGGAGCGCATGATCGGGCGTCGCGAAACCTATCTGCACGGCGCGGCCTAGAGCGTGATGACTTTTCTTCGAAACGTCATCCCGCTCTAGCTCTTTGTTTGAGCATGATCTCCGCGCAAACGCTTCGCGTTTGTTGCGAGGGAAAACCGGTGTCCACTTTTCCGGATCATGCTCTGGAGCATTTCGGTTCTGATTGAATCAGAACCGAAGCTCTAGATTCTTGTTTTGGTGCGTTTTCTGCGCAGATAAGTCTACGCAGCGAACCGGTGTCCACCTTCGGATCAAGTCCGCGGGCATGCTTCGCTCGAAAACGCGCTGGCGGCTCCCGCACCCCCGCAAAATTGCTTGACGCGTCCGCCTTCAGCGGACGATGCATTGCGGCCTGTTTCGACCTATGTTTGGGCGATACGCCCAGAAAATTGCAGGAGTGACGCCATGAACCCGCCCGTTGCCGCACGCGCTTCGCAATCAGGAACCTCGCTTCGCGATCGCCTGAAAGATCCCTCGCTGCTGCGCGACCGCTGCTACATCGATGGCGCCTGGGTCGGCACGCCCGTCTTCTCCGTGAACAATCCGGCTGATGGGGTCGAACTGGCGAAGATCCCGCAGATGAGCGCCGATGACGCCACCAAGGCGGTCGAGGCCGCGGAACGCGCGTTCCCGGCCTGGGCCAAGCTGACGGCCAAGCAGCGTTCCAACATCCTGCGCAAATGGTTCGAATTGATCATCGCCAACCGCGAGGATCTGGCGCTGATCCTGACCTCGGAACAGGGCAAGCCGCTGGCCGAGGCGCTCGGCGAGGTCGATATCGGCGGCGCCTATGTCGAGTTTTTCGCCGAGGAAGCCCGCCGGGTCTATGGCGAGACCATCCCGACCCAGCGGCCGGATGCGCGGCTGCTCGCGATCAAGCAGCCGATCGGCGTTTGCGGCGCGATCACGCCGTGGAACTTCCCGAACTCGATGATCACCCGCAAGGTTTCGCCGGCGCTCGCCGCCGGCTGCACTGTGGTGCTGAAGCCTGCCAACGAAACCCCGCTCTCGGCGCTGGCGCTGGCGGCGCTGGCCGAGAAGGCCGGCGTGCCGAAGGGCGTGTTCAATATCATCACCGGCGATGCACCGCCGATCGGCAAGGTTCTGTGCGAGCACCCTGCGGTGCGCTTTGTCGGCTTCACCGGCTCGACCGAGGTCGGCAAGATCCTGTACCGGCAGTCGTCGGTCGGCGTGAAGAAGCTCGGGTTGGAACTCGGCGGCAACGCGCCCTTCGTCGTGTTCGATGATGCCGATATCGATGCCGCCGTCGAGGGCGCGATTGTCTCGAAGTACCGCAACATGGGCCAGACCTGCGTCTGCGCCAACCGCCTCTATGCCCAGGACAAGATCTACGACGAGTTCGTGCAGAAGCTCTCGAAGAAGGTTGCCGCCATGAAGATCGGCGACGGCACCGAGCAAGGCGTGGTGCAGGGGCCGCTGATCAACATGGAAGCGATCGAGAAGGTCGAGCGGCACATTGCGGATGCGGTGAAGGGCGGCGCCAAGGTCGTCACCGGCGGCAAGCGCTCATCGCTCGGCCGCACCTTCTTCGAGCCGACGGTGCTCTCCGACGTCAAGCCGGATGCGCTGGTATCGCAGGAAGAGACATTCGGCCCGCTCGCGCCGGTGATCCGCTTCAAGGATGAAGCCGACGTGATCGCGATGTGCAACAAGTCGCCGTTCGGCCTCGCATCGTACTTCTATTCACGCGACCTCGGGCGGGTCTGGCGCGTCGCGGAGGCTCTGGAATCCGGCATGGTCGGCGTCAATACCGGCCTGATCACGACCGAAGTCGCGCCGTTCGGCGGCGTCAAGCAGAGCGGCCTGGGCCGCGAAGGCTCGCATCACGGCATGGAAGAATATGTCGAGATCAAATACGTGATGATGGCGGGCGTGTAGTCCCTTCTGCCTCGTCATTCCGGGGCGCGCGAAGCGCGAGCCCGGAATCCATTCATCCACTTGGTCTGCCGCCCGATGGATTCTCTGATGTGCAATTGCACATCAGAGCTCGCGACTTCGTCGCGCCCCGGAATGACGGCGATCGCGTGGGGTGGGCAAAGGCGCGACAGCGCCGTGCCCACCATCCGCATTCGAGCCAGAATGGTGGGCACGCTGCGCTTTGCCCACCCTACGAGGCTTTGCCCACCCTACGACGCTGAGGTTCGTCATGGCTCCATTCACCCTCAGGCTCATAACCTGAAGGTCGGTGGTTCAAATCCACCTCCCGCAACCAATAATTTCAGACACTTATCCAGATCGACCGAATGAGCGTCAGGTTAAAAACCTGACGCTCATTCGCAAAATTGTTGTTTTACAACATGTTGGTAACGGTTTTGGATGGAAATCCGCTAGCACAAAATGGCTAGCACACAAAGAGAACTGGTGAGTGCGGTGGCGGCAGTAAGGTTGACGCCAAGCGGCATAGCTCTCAGCATTCCCTCCAATGAGATTCAACCATGTGCTCGCGCTGTTGATAGCGACGATGATGTCCTCGCCTATCGTCCATGCCGATGATCTGGCCTCCCGGATTCAATGGGAGGATTTTCAAGGGACCTCTTGGACAGCTCCTGAGCGCGCTATTCTAAAGCGCGGTGCGCTGAAGACATTGAGAGATGTTCCTCAGTGCAAGACGGTTGTTAGCGCCGTGGCTGAAATGCACTTCGATCACTATACGATCGTGTGTAACTGCGACGACATCAGCGAACCTCGTAACCCAGCTTGCTTTAGTGTTGAGTTCACTGAGAAGGAGGCGTCCAGCAAGAAGCCGTTCATCTACCGCCCCACAATTGCTGTGAGTGACGACGAAGGAAAAAAGATGTGCCGCGACGCAGTTGCGAAAAAGTTGGGGAGCCCATCAGAAATTCAATGGGGGCTTATATCCGCTGACGTGGCTCAACTCACACAGAACATGCAGGTGCTCGTGCGCGGATTTGTCCCGGCAATCAAAGCATACGGCTCAGAGTGGGGCTTTAGCGGCCGCTGCATCATTGATGGCAAATACCATAAGCTTGAGCTGGATGATTTTTCGAAGTGGAAGCTGTAGTTGAAGCGCCAAAATGGAAAATCTCACAAAGCTAACTGTCTCACGACGACTGCTGGGTACAGCATTTGAGCTATTTTTAAGAGATAAAGATCCTGTTGCGATTCATTGCTTGGCCTCGGTGGGATGTGAAATTATTGAAGGAGTGGCCAGGGACCTTAGCGATGAACGCCTCAAGGCCAAGGTTGAAACCTCGCTGGGTAGAGATTGGAGAAAAGTAGTGGGATGGGCATTAGAAACTATTTGATCGAAGGGGTGTCCGGTACTGGCAAAACCACGGTGGCCGAAGAACTGCAGCGGCGCGGTTACCATGTTGTCCATGGCGACCGGGAGTTGGCCTATCAAGGAGATCCAGAGACGGGGGAGCCAGTGGATGAGCCTGCCCATGAGAACGAGATGGACAAGGTCCTCTGGCGGCAGAAACGTTGGATTTGGAACATAGACAAGGTTAAGTCCATCATCGCCGATCGCAGCAACGCAATATCCTTTTTCTGCGGAGGCTCTCGAAATTTTCCTCACTTTATTGATTTGCTCGATGGGGTTTTCATCCTCGATGTCGATCCCAACACTTTGGAACAGCGGCTTGCCAGCAGGCCAGGAGATGAGTTTGGCGGGAGGCCGGTCGAACGGGAGTTGGTCATGCGGCTACATACGACGAAAGAAGATATCCCTAGGGCTGACTTCATAATCGACGCCACTGCGCCGCTTGAACGCGTCGTGAATGAGATTTTGGAAAAGTGCGAGGGGTCGCGGACCTATTAACGCGTGAGCGCGACGCTAACGCCAATGCCGCCCATACCTCGCTCAGACCGCTCGAACGTCGTCAAGCCGCTTCTTTGAGTAATCATCGTCCCAGCAGACGGCGGCTTGCCATGCGGCCGAGGCTTGCGCGGCGATGTCATGCGCGGTGTCATCAAAACCGGCGGCATTGTGGGGCAGCACCAGGTCAAGGTCGGGAACATCGACATGCGATTCGTCCCAATCGATTAGCGCGACCTGATCTGCAGTCATGCGGATGTTGCCAGGGTTGGCATCGCCGTGAACGACAGATGTCTGGCGGCCGACCAATCGTGCCCACGCTGCCCGGCAGCGAGCAACGCCGTCAGGCGGCATCGCATTGAGGTTGATCCTCGTCCCGGTCTCGGCGTGCAGGAGGTCGGTCGACGATCGCCAACCCGGGCGCTGCGGCCAGCCCTGCGTTAAGCGATGCAGCTCGCGAAGTGTGTCGGCGACACGACGCCAGTCGGCCTCGGTCTCGGGCGGCCCGCCCTCCACGTATGTCATCACCACCAGACCATTTGCAAACAGCCGGCCATCTGTCGTCGGGATTGGTACTGGCACGGCCAAGCCTTTACGGTCGAGGTGTTGGAGGAGCTCGGTCTCCCACGCAAGGTCGGCGTCGCTTCTGCTCCCGAGACGGGCAACCGCGAGGTGCCCGTTAATACGCACGCTCCAAACAGCATTGGCGACTCCACCAGTGAGTGGTTTGATGCGGGCTACGTCTTTACCCCACTGCCCAAGCGCCTCCCATCCCTCTGGCAGCATCCTCGCAAGATCCTCCTCATTTTCTAATCCCGCATACTGCGCAGATTCATCAGAAGATGCTGCGGTGAGTCAGTGTATTGATCAACTTAAGTGCCTTTCTTGTAGGCCTTGATGATCTCTTTGCGACGCTTAGCCGGGGAAAGTTGAGGTCGAGAAGCAGCTAGAGGCGCTGGAGGACTAGGGCAGGAGCCTGAAATCCCGCGGGGTTACCATCACCGATGGTAAACCCTGTTTTGCGGCCCTGCCAATGGGGTGAAAAGGGCGGATTTGTCGCTTTTATGCTGCGTCGCTAGACAGCGATGAGGCGTTTCGTATTCACTTTGCAGTTGCCCGACATTATCGTTCGGCGCACTTCTGCGTCCGAACGATCTTTCCGCGCCAAGACTGATGCTGAAAGTGGCTCTCACCTTCGGTTCTAGAAGGTGACGTGATATTCGTTCGTACACTCCTGTACGAACGGACGGAGTGAAATCCCCAAGCTTCGAACTGCCTGCCGATGAGGCTGATTTTTGCGAAAGTTAGCACAAATCCTAGCACAAAAATATTTGATGAGCTTGTTTCTTAAGTAAAATCAGTTGTTTGCCCCGACGCTCATCTGTCTCATAACCTGAAGGTCCGGTGTCCACTTTTCCGGATCATGCTCTTAACACTCTGTTAACCAACGCGGCCTAGCCTGCAGTCATCGCCCGGTCATCATCAGCCGATTACCGCCCGGTTCGTTCTAGGAGAACAGCCGATGTCCGTTGAGGCGCTGACATATGCCGCTCCAGGTGCCCGCCTGACAGTCTCGCCAGAGGCTGCTCGTTCGCTCGCCAAGCGACGCCAGTTGCCGCGCTCACTTTGGGATGATGGCAGGACCAAAGTGGAAACAGACCGCAGGGCTCGTAGATAGCTGATCCGTACCCTCTCATTCCCGACTTGCCGGAGCAACGTGAGGCAAAAATGACCCACACCATCGATATCAGGGAGATGAAGGCGCGCGTTGTCGTGTTTGGGGTCGGCGGCGCCGGCGGCAATGCCGTCAACAACATGATCGCGGCCGGGCTGAGTGGCGTCGACTTCATCGTTGCCAATACCGACGCGCAGGCACTTAGCATGTCGAAGGCCAAGCGCATCGTCCAGATGGGCACCCAGGTGACCCAGGGTCTTGGGGCCGGCGCGCAGCCCGAAGTGGGGTGCGCTGCGGCGGAAGAGGCGACCGATGCAATCCGCGATCAGTTGGCCGGCGCGCACATGGTGTTTGTTACGGCCGGCATGGGCGGCGGTACGGGCACTGGGGCGGCACCCGTCATAGCCAGAACCGCGCGCGAGCTTGGCATTCTCACCATTGGCGTCGTCAGCAAGCCATTCCACTTCGAGGGGCAGCGCCGCATGCGCGTTGCCGAAGCGGGTATTGCCGAACTGTTGAAGGCAGTTGACACGCTGCTGATCATCCCAAACCAGAACCTGTTCCGGGTAGCCAGCGAGAGAACCACATTCGCCGATGCCTTCGTCCTGGCCGATCAAGTGCTCTATTCGGGCGTGGCATGCATCAGCGATCTGATCGTCAAGGAAGGTCTGATCAATCTCGATTTTGCCGACGTTCTCTCGGTCATGCGCGAGAAGGGCAAAGCCATGATGGGCAGGGGCGAGGCTTCCGGCGAGAAGCGCGTGCTCAACGCCGCTGTGGCCGCGATTTCCAATCCATTGATCGAGGACCCCTCGATCAAGCGCGCCAGTGGCCTCATAATCTCGATCTCCGGCGGCAAGGACCTGACGTTGTTCGAGGTCGACGAAGCGGCTACTCGCATTCGCGAACAGGCCGACCCCGACGCCAACATCATCGTCGGCGCCACTTTCGACGAAAGCCTGGAAGGCATCGTCCGCGTCTCGGTGGTGGCGACCGGCATCGATAATCTTGGCCCGGCGCAACGGACGCAACCGGCGGAAAGCGCACTTACCGAACTCGCGGACAGGCTGCGGAACGACAACCGTCGCGTTGCCAACGGGATCGAGCGTAGCGCACCCGCGCCGCAATCAGAGAGTCCGCTGCTCCGTCCGACGACCCGCCACCCTGGAGGGCAACCGGCAACGCCGATGTCGGAACATGCGCGCCATGCGGCTCCGCAAGGCGTCGATCCGTACGGCCGCTCCTCTCCCGGGCGGAATTTGGTCGAGGAAAACCTTCTCGATATCCCGGCCTTCCTGCGCCGGAAGGCCACCTGAGCACCTACCCAAGTGCCGGAAGTAGACGGATTGCAATAGGTCCGTCACACGAGCGTCGAGGGTCTTCTTCGGGGTGCGCAGCGCGCCGATGTTTTACACGGCTGTGCTGTCCGGGTTCTCTGCTGCTTCTTTTCCAACCTCCTTGCTGCGCGACAGCCATGCTGGAAGACGGAGCAAGCCAAGCAGGCGATCATTACTATCTTTTGCCAGCTCGGTTGGCGCCTCATTGGCCAGGCGCGGGAGATCCAGTGCAGCGTGGCCGACTCGCACCGCATCCGCGCGTCGGTCCAGTTCGCGCAATAAGGGATCGATTACGGCTTCGACTTCGGTCGCGACGGATGATAGAAAATTATTGAGCTCGCGAGCTTCGGGCACGACTGCCGCGGCCATCTCGGTCGCCTCGCAGAGCTCGCTGATGACAGGTGTAAACGCTTTGCCGGTTTGCGCGATTCGCTTTTTTATCGCTTCGATTTCGCCCAGAACGTGATTGCGTTCGCGCCGAACTCTTTCCTCAGAAAGGCGGGCCTCGATCTCGGCGATCTGAGCCGTCAGTGTCGTGACATCGGATGCTAGTGCGTCGCGTTTTCCGCGTGCGCGATCGAGATCGCGGCTGAGAGTGCCCACTAGATCATTCTCTCCGGACATTTTTTGCTCCGCGTAGGACAGCCGTAACGCGAACCGTCAGCCTGGCAAACGAACGAATGGTAAGATCGGCCGACAAAGGCATCGACTTCGTTCGCGTCGCCGGAGCGGTGAATCCAAATTCCCTCCAAATCATTCGCATTAGGCGACCGTATGGTTAACAAGTGATTAATTTTCAATGTCCGATGCAACGGTGGTCCACCGGAAGAGAGAGCGGAAGCCTCACTTGAGTTGCGTCGAAGCCTAGCGGCGTAGGGTGGGCAAAGGCGCGCATGCGCCGTGCCCACCATCCGCACTCGAGCCAAAATGGTGGGCACGCTGCTTTGCCCACCCTACGGCATCGCGGCTATCTATCGCCGCAGCACTGCAATCGTGCGGTTGGCGAAGCTCAGGCGCTCGGCCATGATCGAGACGAAATAGGTCAGCAGCTTGTGGCTGAGCGCGGGGTCGTCGTCCCTGAGCGCTTCGAACTGATGCGTGTTCAGGACGTAGAGCACGCTTGCGACCTCGGCCTGGATGGTGGCGCTGCGCCGCGATTGCGAGACCAGGCCCATCTCGCCGACCGTGGTGTAGCGGCCGAGGCTGCGCACGCGGGTCGGGCGGCCATCATCGGCCGCGACCATCACGCCGACGCGCCCGTCCAGAATGAAGTGCATGGAATCCACGGCGTCGCCGGCGCGGACGATGGTCTCTCCGGCATCGACCTCGACGCGCTCGCAATAATGCATCAGCGCGCTTGCCTCCCGCTCGGAACCGAGAATCCCGGTGAACCAGTCGCGCAGGCTCGCTTCCTCCTGCTCCAGCCCCCGATGCTCGGCGATGATCTCGTTCTCGCACCATTCCAGCGCATGATCGAGCTCGGGCTCGATCCTGACCTCGCCGGAAATGAAGCCGCTCGAGCGCAAGGTCTTTTCGGCTGCTGGCGCCAGATGCACCAGCAGCAGCTTGACGCCGCGCTCGTCGGCGCTGCGCTTGATCTGCGCGAAACTATAGGCCGCCGATGAATCGATGCCGGTGACGAGCTTGAAGTCGAACACCAGATAGCGGCATTCCGGATGGCGCGCGAGCAGCGCCTTGACGTGCTGGTAGAGCCGATTGGCCGAGCCGAAGAACAGATAGCTCTGCAGGTTCAGGCCCTGGATCGCGCTGCCATGGACCGCCAGCAGGTCCAGGTCATCGCGCGAGCGATCCAGCGAGCTGCGATATTCGGTGCCGTCAAAACCATATTTGATCGATTCGATCCGCGCGGCGCTGAGGGCAAAGGTGGCGCAGCCGATCACGACGCCGATCAAAACGCCGGCGACGAAGCCCCATTGCAGGATGATGAGGATGATCGCGAGCAGCGACACATATTCGGTCTTCGACAGCCGCCGTCGCGACTCGACGATCCATTTGTGGAGCTGATCGGCGCCGAGATAGATCAACAGGCCGCCGAGCACGAATTTCGGCATGTAGCCCAGCAATTCGGGTGCGACCGCAAGCATCAAGAGCGAGACGACCGCAACCGTGATGCCGGAAAGGCGGCCGGTAGCGCCGCTGTTCAGACTGAGCAGCGAGCGGGTGGTGGAGGTGCAACCGGCGTAGCCGGCCAGGGCGCCGGTCAGGATATTGGCGAGGCCGGTGATATTGAGTTCCCGTTCCAGGTCGGCCTCGCGATGCGCGGCGACCTCGATGCCGGTGGTGTTGAAGAGGGTGCTGGTTGCCGTGACGAAGACGACGGCGACGAGGTTGCCGAGCAGGTCCGGTACGGCATACCAGGGATAGTCAGCGAAATTCTCCGCGCTCCAGGGCAGCATGAACCTGGTCGGAGGCGGCGGCTGAAAGGTCCAGCCCGCGGCCTGCGCGTCGGCGGGCGTAAGGCCGATGATCCAGAATGCGAGATGGCCGATGAGCACGCCGCCGACCAGGATCACCGGCAGTCCGAACGGGCTGCGCGAGCGATGCCAGGTCAGGTACAGGATCAGCGCCATGGCGCAGGCGGCCGACAGCTCGGCGATGGTGATGACATTTGCGAACTGAGGCAGCGTCGCAAACTTCAGCTCCACGCCCGTGATGACCCTGACGGCGCCGAGCACGAGCAGGCAGCCGGTGGCGCCGAGAAAGCCGCCGACGACGGGATAGGGCACATAGCGGATGGCGCGGCCCATCCGCGTCACGCCGAAGCCGCACAGCACGATGCCGGTGATGATGGTGGCAAGCCCGAGCGTGATCAGGACCGGCGCCAGCATCGGCGCCGCTGGATTCGCGGCCGCCACGCGCTCGACCAGTGCGGAGGCGAGGATCGCCGTCATCGCCGCGGTGGAACTCTCGGGACCCGCGACCGCAAATGGCAGCGAGCTGCCGAGCGCGATCACCAGCGCCAGCACTGCCGATGAGATGAAGGTGGCGGCGACGCCGTAAGCGAGATAGGGCGACAGCGGTCCGGCGAAGATCAGAAGCGCGTAGGACAGGCCGAAGGTAATCGAGAGCACGCTGGCGGCGCTGCCGCCGATGATATCGCTGAACGCGCGACCAATCCGCGGACCGAGATTGACGTTTCGATGCACCACGCCTTGCATTTGCCCCTGATAGCCGCGTCACTGGTAAACGAGCGCAGCCGGCCGCGACAACAAGATTTTTGTGTCAATGCGTGCATTCGTCGTTCCCGCGGAGGGAACCTATAACTATGGGGCCCGATTGTTGAGTGACGTAGCCCGGATGGAGCGAAGCGCAATCCGGGGGCGGTCTCGCCTGTGGATCGAGCTGTCCCGGGTTGCGCTTCGCTTCACCCGGGCTACGACGCTCGCAATGACGGGGTCAGATTTTGAGGTCCGAACCCGTCACGCGCCGATAGGCTTCGAGGTAGCGCTTGCTGGTTGCCTCCACCACGCTGGCCGGCAATGACGGCGCCGGTGCGTCGCCGTTCCAGCGGCCGGCGTGCCGCTCAGTGTCGAGATAGTCGCGCAAGGGTTGCTTGTCGAAGCTCGGCTGCGGCTGGCCCGGCTTGTAGACATCGACCGCCCAGAAGCGCGACGAATCCGGCGTCATCACCTCGTCGATCAGGATGATCCGTCCATCCTGGTCGCGCCCGAATTCGAACTTGGTGTCGGCGATGATGATGCCGCGCTCGCGGCTCACCTTTTCGCCGTAGGCGTAGACCGTGCGCGCCATCCGCTCCAGCGTGTCGGCAACCTCGCCACCGACGATCTCGCGCACGCGGGCCACCGTGATGTTCTCGTCATGCCCGGTCTCGGCCTTGGTCGCCGGGCTGAAGATCGCTGGTTCCAGCTTGGCGCTCTCGACCAGGCCCGCCGGCAGCTTTTCTCCGGCAAGCGTGCCGTGGGCGGCATATTCCTTCCAGGCCGAGCCGGAGATGTAGCCGCGGATCACGCATTCGATCGGGAAGACGGTGGTGCGCCGGCACAACATCGCGCGGCCTAAAATCTCGGCGCGATGGTCTTTCAGCGCGGGTACTTCACGGATGATCTCGTCGGCATCGGCGCTGATCATGTGATGCGGCACGGTGCTCTCGAGCTGGCGAAACCACCATGCGCTGATCTGGGTCAGCACCGCGCCCTTCATCGGGATGGTCTCGGCCATCACCACGTCGAATGCCGAGATGCGATCGGTGGTCAGCAGCAGCACGCGGTCGTCGCCCACGGCATAGATATCGCGGACCTTGCCGCGGCCGATTTGCGGCAAGGGCAGGTCGCTGGCGCGCATCGCATTCATCTGGTCAGACCTTCAGAGCGGCCGCCCGCGAGATTGCGGGCGACATAAAGCGACGAGGAGATAGCTCACTCCGGCAGCGGAATGAACTCATGTTCCTGCGGGACTGGCTCGAAACGTCCGGTTTTCCAGTCCTGTTTGGCCTGCTCGATCCGCTCCTTGCTGGAAGAGACGAAATTCCACCAGATATGGCGCGGGCCTTCCAGCGCGTCGCCGCCCAGGAACATCATGCGCGTGGGCTGCAGCGCCTTTACCGTGATGCGGTCGCCGGGCCGGAAGATCAGGAGGCGCGGGCCTTCATAACGTTCATTGGCGATCTCGACTTCGCCGTCGACGAGATAGATCCCGCGCTCCTCGTGATCGGGGTCGAGCGGCACGCTGGTGCCGGCCTCTGCCGTGACCTCGGTGTAGAACCAGGGCGAGACCATCTCGACCGGCGAGGAGATGCCGAACGACGAGCCCGCGATGACGCGTGCGGCGAAGCCGCGCTCGGTGATCATGGGCAGGTCGCCGGCGGCATAATGCTGGAACGAGGGCGAGATCTCCTCCCTGGCCTGAGGCAGCGCGATCCAGCTCTGCAGGCCCAGCATCTTCTGGCCGTCGCGGCGCTGCACGTCCGGCGTGCGCTCGGAATGGGCGATGCCGCGGCCCGCGGTCATCAGGTTCATCGCGCCGGGCTGGATCTCCTGGATGTTGCCCTCGCTGTCGCGATGCATGATGCTGCCGTCGAACAGATAGGTCACGGTGGCAAGCCCGATATGCGGATGCGGCCGCACATCCATGCCCTTGCCGGCGAGAAACTGCACCGGCCCGAAATGGTCGAAGAAAATGAAGGGGCCGACCATCTGCCGCTTGCCATGCGGCAGCGCGCGCCGCACGGCAAATCCGTCGCCGAGATCGCGGGTGCGCGGCACGATGACGAGCTCCAGCGCGTCGCAGGTCTTGGGATCGCCGAGGATCGGATCGTTGGAGGGAAGCCAGCTCATGAGGGGGGACTCCTTATTTCGTGGCCTTAATGATAGCAGGAATTCGCCGCCTGCACGCCATCATCCCGGATGTGCCGCCCGGCGCCGGCGTTTTGCGTCATCGTGGCTTGACTCGGGAATCGCCGATGGGGCATGCCATGGGCTTCAAGGTTCCCGCGAGGCCCCCGGAACATGACTTTCACGTCGTGGCAATTCGGCTTGTTTGCCGCGATCGTATTTGTCGCCTACTACCTCCCGCCGTTGCGGCGGTTCCAGGTCCTGCTCCTGGTGGTCGCGAGCCTGTTCTTCTACGGATACGGCCAGCCTGAACTGCTGCCGCTGCTCGCGGTCGCGGTCGGCGGGACCTATCTGTTCCTGGTGCTTTCGCTGCACGACCGGCGCTGGCTGCCGGCCGGCATCGTCTTCAACCTCGCGCTGCTCGCCTTCTTCAAATACAAATTCCTGTTTCTCGATCCGAGGGCGCCGGTTCTGGTCGACAATACGGCGATCGACTTCCTCTTGAAGCTGCCGCTGCCGATCGGCATTTCCTTTTTCGTCTTCCACAATATCAGCCTCCTGGTCGACCTCACGCGCAGCAAGGCGCCGCGGCCGCCTCTTGCCGACGTCTTCCTCTACATCATCTTCTTTCCGCAGCTCGTCTCCGGGCCGATCACGCGCGCCGGCAATTTCATGCCGCAGATCGTGCCGAAGCAGCTTGCCGACGTGCCGTTCGTCGACGCCACGAAATGGATCATCGCGGGCTTCTTCTTCAAGCTCTATGTGGCCAACAATCTCAACGAGATGACGGCCTATATGGACTTCCCGCTCTACGAGACGCTGCAAACGCAGGACCGCTGGCTGCTCGTTTTCCTTTACGGCTATCAGATCTACGCCGATTTCTTCGGCTATTCGGCGATCGCGATCGGTCTGGGGCTTCTGTTCGGTTACCGCCTGCCGATCAATTTCGATCTGCCCTATACGTCGCTGTCGTTTTCGGAATTCTGGACCCGGTGGCACATTTCCCTGTCGACCTGGCTGCGCACCTATCTCTACATCCCCTTGGGCGGCAACCGGCATGGACGTATCAGGACCTATCTCAACCTGATGATCGTGATGGGGCTCGGCGGCCTCTGGCACGGCGCGGGATTCAGCTATCTGGCGTGGGGGCTGGTGCACGGGTTGTTCCTGGTGATCGAGCGGCCGTTCCTGCATGTGCTGCAGGCGATCGATTCCGTGCCGCTGCGCCTCTTGCGCATGGGCGTGGTGTTCTTCTGCGTCACCATGGCCTGGATCTTCTTCAAGCTGCCGAATTTCGATCATGCGCTCGCCTATCTCACCGGCATGTTCACGCCGACCACCAACCCGAATCCGCCAAAATTGTTCTACAATCTTGCGCTGCTCTATGCGCTTCCGGTCCTGCTGCAGCATATGCGCATCGCCTCGCTGTTCGAGACCGCGCTGATGCGGTGGGAGCCATATGTCTATGGTGCGCTGGTCGCGCTTGCCTATCTTGAGGCGGGGCCGGAGAGTGCCTTCATCTATTTCCAGTTCTGATCGCATGGAAAAGCAGCCAAAACCCACCGTCTGGTTGATCAAGAGCGCCGTTGCGGCCGCGCTCCTGCTGCTCGCCTGCGGCATCGCGACCGCGCGGTTCGGACACACGTTGCAATTGCCGGCGACGACGGCGCGCGATGGCGCGCTCGTCATCGTGAATCGCTATGTCGACAATCCCGTTCCGGATATCGTGTTCGTGGGCAGCTCGCTGACCTTCCGGCTCCGGGAGGAATATTTCGAAACGCCGCGCGTGGGGAATCTGGCATTCGCCGGCGGATCGCCCGTCACGGCGCTCGAAATCCTCGCGAGCCAGCGGCAGCTCCCCAAGCTGATCGTCGTCGAGATCAACATATTGTCCCGTGCACCGGATGCGGAGCTGGTGAAGCGCTTCTCCACCAAGGAAGGGCACGAGGCGCTGTTCTTGCGTCCGATCCGGACCGCCGTTGCTGCCTATGAGAACCGGGTGCATGCCCCCGTCACTCACGCCCAGATCGCGGCCCGGCTGAAAAGCCTGCTCGAGCAGCCGCCCGGCAATTTCGACAACCACGTCTATCTGGAGCGGGCGATCGGAGAGATGGAGTCCGAAGACCCGAGCGCCGCCGCCAAGGTCAATATCGAGATGATCCGCCGGCTGATCGAGGTGCTGGAAAAGCGCGGCGCCCGCGTGCTGCTGATGGAAATGCCCTACGCCGCGCCGATCGAGACATCGCTCTATGTCAGGACCACGCGCGAGCTCGTCCATCGCGCGTTTCCGGATCAGAGCCGCTGGCTGCCGATCGACGTCGATCGTAACGAACTCAGATGGGATGACGGCGTGCACCTGGACGCGCGATCGGCGGTGCTGGTCAGCCGCTACCTGGATGAACGCTTCTCCGCTAGATTGAGTGATATCCGCGGATCTTCTCATTCTGGTCAGTAGGGTGCAGGAGCGATGGTCGCTTGGCTCAAGTCCGGCGCGGCGCCGGCGCAATTTCACGGTCCCACGATCGAGACGACGCGGTTGATCCTGCGGCCGTGGAAGGCTTCCGACATCGCGCCGAATACCGCCATGCTTGCCGATCCCGAGACGGCGCGATTTATCACGCCCGACCACAAGGCGGTGACAAACGAAACGACTGGCTGGCGCAATGCGGCCGTCATCGCTGGGCACTGGGCGCTGTATGGTTTCGGCATGTTTGCCGTCGAGGAAAGATCATCCGGTCGATATGTGGGCCGTGTGGGTCCTTGGTACCCGGCGGGCTGGCCGGGGTTTGAGGTCGGCTGGGGCATCGCCAAGGAATGTCGCGGCAAAGGCTATGCGGTCGAGGCAGCGCGCGCCGCCATCGACTGGGTGTTCGCCAACCTTGCGGTTGACCGCATCATTCACTGCATCGATCCGGTCAACGTTGCCTCGCAGGGCGTGGCGCGCCGGCTTGGTGCGAAAATCGACGGTCAGGCCGAGTTGAACGGCGATACCGTCGATATCTGGGTGACCGAGCGCGATCGATGGACGGCTTGAGAGAGCCTACTGCCGGCCCAGTTGCGTCGCCTTTTCCACGCGGTCGAAACGTTCCAGCGACAGGATCGCATCGGCGAACTGGTCGGCGCGGCCGTTCAGGACCGGGCGGGCCAGCGTCAGGAATTTCTGCTGCATCGCCTGCCCATCGGGGAACGATGACGGCTCGCCGGACGGGTCGGCATTGAGCCGCTCATGCACGCCGTCATCGGTGGTGATGCTGACGCGCGCGCCGAACGGATGGGTGCGGCCGATCTCGAGCCGATCGTCCTGCACCACATCGAACTTCTCGGCGAGCGCGTCGATCGCGGCATCGCCAAGCCGGTTGTAGTCGTCCCAGCCGAAGCGGCCCTGGTCGAGGGCAACAGCGCCGGTGAAGAACATCGAGAACTGGCCGCCGACGATCGAAGTCGGGTGCCGCTTGGTGGCGGCGTCGCCGGTCAGCGTGATGCCGTTGCGGTGCAGGCCGATCTCGACCCGCTTCACCTGGTCCGGCGTCAGATTGTGCTCGCGCCGCATTGCGATCAGCGCATCGATCGCGGCATGGGTGTAGCGGCAGCTCGGATAGGGTTTGACGCCGATCTTCATGGTCTCATAGATGCTGCCGAGACCCGCGATCGCCTTGTCCGGGTGCGCATCGTCGCTGTAGCCGACGAGCAGGCCATGCTTGCCTTCCACCGATTCGACCGAGCCAACGAAATCGTTGCGCGCCAGCGTTGCGGCGATGACGCCGTTCATCGCGGCGGCACCGACCTGGTAGCGCTTGTTCCAGGCGCCGTTGATCAGGAACTGCAACGAGCCCGCGGCCTGGCTGCCGGAAACGCCGAAGGCCGCGATGATCTGCTCCTTCGATAACCCGTACAGTTTCGCAGCCGCCGCTGCCGCGCCATAGGTGCCGGCGGTCGCAGTCGGGTGGAAGCCGCGCGCATAATGCGAGGTGGGATCGAGCGCGTTGCCGAGCCGGCAGCAGACCTCATAGCCCGCGACAACAGCGGTCAGCACGTCGCGGCCGGAGGCACCGACCATCTCGCCGACCGCGAACGCGGCCGGCACCACGGGCGCGCTCGGATGCAGCGAGGAATCCGCATGCGTGTCGTCGAAGTCGAGCGAATGGCCGAGCGCGCCGTTGAGCAGCGCCGCGACCGCCGGTGTCCAGGTCTTGCCGTCGCCGAACACGGTGGCTTCGCCCTTGCCGTCCAGCGCCAGCGCTTCCAGCATCTTCAAAAGCGAGGGCGTAGATTCGGCTTCGCGCCGCGCCCGAATCGTGCTGCCCAGGAAGTCCAGCGTCAGCACTTTTGCCCGCTGCAATACTTCCGGTGGTATATCTGCAAAATTCAGGTTAGCGACGTAGGCGGCGAGCGTTGCGGTTTCGTTGGCCATCGTGTTTCCTCGTTTCGCCTGGCACGGTAGGCGGGCCGGTTTCACGTTTCAAGCCGCCTTCACGCCGCGGGCATCAGCCATGCCGAACATCAGTCATAGGATCGTCGTGAGCATCAGAGATTCGGTCGCATGACGGCCGCCGCGAAACATGTGCTCGGCTGGATTCGCAGCCGGAAGGGGCAATTGGCGCTGGCAGTCAGGGTTACGGTGGCGGCCGCGATCGCCTATGCGGTCGCCGTGGCGCTGCACCTGCTGCTGCCGCTCTGGGCGGTGCTGACCTCGCTGATCGTGACCCAGATGAGTGTCGGCCGGTCGCTGAAGGCGACCCGCGACTACATGCTCGGCACCATCGGCGGCGCGATCTATGGCGGCGCCATCGCGGTGCTGATCCCGTATTCCGGGGAGAGCGGCCTGCTGGGCTTGCTGGTGCTGGCGGTTGCGCCTTTGGCCTTCATCGCCGCCATCAATCCCAGCCTCAGCGCGGCCACTGTGACGGCCGTGATCGTGCTGCTGGTTCCGACCTTGCATCACGCCGATCCGCTGGCATCCGCCATCGACCGCGTCAGCGAGGTCGCCGTCGGCGCCATTACAGGACTTCTGGTGTCGTTCCTGGTGTTGCCGTCGCGCGCGGTGAGCCAGATCCGCGTCAACGCCGCGCGCCTGCTGGAATTGATCGCGGCCGCCTTCACTGAACTGCTCGCCGGCCTGACGCGCGGGCGCGACAATGACGCCCTACACCGCATCCAGGACGGCATCGGCACCGCGCTGGAAGGGTTGAATGCGACCGGCGCGGAGGCCGAGCGCGAGCGCTCCGCGCATCTATCGTCCGGTCCGGACACCGGGCCGCTGCTGCGGACCATTTTGCGACTGCGCCACGATGTGGTGATGATCGGCCGCGCCACGGTGGTACCGCTGCCGGCGAATGTGCAGGCACGGCTTGCAGCGCCCCTGTCCGACGTCAGCAAGGCGATCACGCTCTATCTGCGCTCGGCAGCCGCAGCGCTGCGCATGGGCGCGGGCGCGCCGCCGATCGCGCCTGTTCATGCCGCCTTGCAGCGCTATGCGAACGAAGTCGCCGCCGTTCGCAGCGAGGGCCTGATCCGCGGCCAGCCCGTCGGCACTGCGGAGTGCTTCTTCGCGCTGGGATTCTCGCTGGAGCAGATGCGGCAGAACCTGCTCGACCTCGATCGCGTCGTGGGTGAGTGGTCGGAGACGTCGGCGGCGACGAAAGAGCCGGCCGAAGAGTAGGGCGTGTACTCGTAAAGCCGTGGATGTCGGCTTCTGACGGCCAAGCTGAAATCTTACAATCAGTCGGAACATTACTGCTCGTGACCTCGTGACCTCAACCGGACATTATCTCCATCTCCGGGCGCGTTTATTGCTCCTACTCACGCGCTGTCAAAGAAGCTCTATTCAGTCATGCTGCTGACGCAATCTCTGTCTTAGTCGGTGAGAATTAAAAACACTGTGTGAGGACCCGCCCAGGTTCCCACAACGGTTCCATCGCCGGCATCGGCACGAATTCGCAAAAAATTGGCACGAGTCCGTTAACGCCTCCGCGTTCGCTTGACCATGCTTTGCGGCATCGGGAACCGAACGATCGAAAAAATCAGTCAAGGAGTTATGATGCTGTTCCGCTCGAGCGCCGCAATTTGCGGCGCCGTAGTCGCACTTGCCATTTCTGTTACCGTTGCTCGCAGTGAAATCAGCGCAGTTCATTCAAGCGCCGTCGTCGATGCCGCTTCTGGAGATGCGATCGTTGGCGCAGCATCCATGTACAATCCGTTCCGGCCCGGATGGCGGGAGGGCGGCCCGGACACAGCCTCCGGCGAGCGCTATGATCCCTCTGTCTGGGCGGCGGCCATCAAGACAAGTTTGCGTGAGAAGTTCGGTGGGGTCCAATATGGCGCGAGGCCGAAGTACGCTCTCGTTGAGGCTGTAGGCAAGAAGGTCATCGTCAAGATAAATGACGTGGGGCCACTGACGCCTGGCCGTATCATTGACCTGAATGAGCGGACGATGCGCCACTTCGATCCAAGCCTGCAGCTCGGGGTCATTAATGACGTAACAGTCAGGCCGCTCTCAGGGGACGATTGGATCCCCGGACCGGTCGATGGCCTCCTCGCCGCTGATTCTTGAGACCTCTGCGCGCCCTGATCTCCGGCGCGGGGTCACAAGTACACGCCCGAGCGCGCGATGCGGTTTGAATCTAAAGCACGACCTGCCGCAGCATCGCGGCCACGACCAGGCGGTGAAAGGGCAGGATGATCGCGAGGTAGGTCCGGCCAAGCCAATTGTGTGTCCGCACCAGCGTGGTGGTGGTGACCTCCTGGCCACCGGCACGAGCGGTGACATCGACCACGACACGAAAATCGAGATGGCTGTCGTTGAAGCCCGCCACCAGCCGTTCCGGCGTTTCGCTGAGAACCGGAAACATGCCCACCATGCCGTGCGATGTCCTATCGCCTTCGCCTGAGGTCTTCAGGCCAAGCGGCGCGACAATCAAATTGCGCAATCGCAACAGCGCTTCGATCCAGCGCTGGCGTCGCGCAAACATCTTCTCGGCCGCCTTGCGCGCATCGAGCGCGGTGCCGTCGACGGCGATGCGAAAGGCGTCGATGAACTCTGCACCCGCGAGCAACGGGCCGGGATCGATATCGGGCGTGACTTCGCGCGCTTTCATCACATGGCCAATCTGTTGCTCAGCAGGCGGAAACGCAAGATCAGCAGAATGGCATAGGCCGCGGTCCCGGCCGATAGCCCGATCCAGATGCCGACCGCGCCGAGCGTGGTCGCGAAGCCGAGCAGGCATGCGGAGGTGAACCCGATCAGCCAGTAGCTGATCGTGGCGAACAGCAGTGGCAGGCGTGTATCGTTCATGCCGCGGAGCGCGCCGGCGGCAACCGTCTGCACGCCGTCGGCGATGAAGAAGGTCGAGCCGACCAGCAGCAGCGAGGCCGTCAATTGCGCGGTGGCTTCGGCGGCTTCGCCGAGGAAGATTTCGGCGATCGCGAATCGTCCGAGAATGACGAGAAGCGTCATCGTCGACATGAAGACGATGCCGAGTCCGGTTGCTACGAGTCCCGCGCGTCTGACCGCGGGCGCATCGGCGCGTCCGACAGCGTGGCCGACGCGGACGGTCGCCGCCATGCCGATGCCGAACGGCACCATGAACAGGATGGCCGCGATCTGCAGCGCGATCTGATGCGCGGCCAGCGCGGCCGTCGAGATCAGCCCCATCAAGAGCCCCGCGGCGCCGAACAGGCCATATTCCAGCAGGAAGGCGACCGAGATCGGTGCGCCGACAATGACGAGTTGCCGCATCAGCGGCCAATCGACGCGCCAGACGCGGCCGAGCACCTGATATTTCCGGAACGGCCGGCGGCGATAGGCGAACCACAGGCCGGCGAGGAAGGTCCCGAGATTGACGATCGAGGTGGCAATGCCCGCCCCGAACAGCCCGAGCGGCGGCAGTCCCCAAGCACCATAGAGCAGGAGATAAACCAGCAGCGCATTGGCCGGGATCGCCGCGAGCGTGATCCACAGCACCGGCTCGGGCCGGTTGACCGCGCTCATGAAGCCGCGGATCGCAATGAACCACAGCGCCGGCAGCATGCCCCAGGCGAGGCCGAACAGATATTGCTGCGCGAGCTGCGCGGCCGTGGCGGCCTGGCCGAGCGCGAGCAGGATCTGTTCGCCGCGGAACGGCAGCACCATCAGCGGCAATGTGATGAACAGCGCGGCCCACAGCCCGACGCGGAGCGAGCGCCGCACCATGCGCGGATTGCGCGCGCCAAAGGCTTGCGCCGCCAGCGGGGCGACGGCGGACATCAGGCCCATGCCGAAGGTAAAGCCGACGAAGTAGACCGTGCCCGCCAAGGCCGCGGCGGCGACGGCCTCGTCGCCGAACCGGCCGATGAAGGCGAGGTCGGTCGTCATCATCGCGATCTGGCCGAGCTGCGTCAGCGCCATCGGCACCGCAAGGCGCAGGGTCTCAGCGAGCTCGTCGCGCAAATGGTGACGAGGCGCACGCGCGGCCACGCGTGGCGCCATCGAAGCGCGTTCGATGTTCTCGGTTGAGGTCATGGGCCGAGATTAGCACCGCCGCGCGCCTAAAAGGTGGCGGAACGGCCACTGCAATAGCCCGGAACGCCATTGCGTAACCCGGGGCCGCTCGCGAATGCTGATGCGACTGTCCCGGGTTGCGCGTTCCGCTCCACCCGGGCTACGTGCTCGCAAAGGTCAACGAAAAATGTCCTGGGTTACGGCTTGCCCTGCCTGATCGCGTTGATTTCGCGCTCCTGGGCCTCGATGACGCCGTCGGCGATCTGTCCGACGCGGGGATCGCTGACATGGGCGCGCTCGCTGGTCAGGAGCGCCGCCGAATGGAGCGGAATCACCACCTGCGTGCCCGGGGCATCGCCTGAGGTTTCGCGGCCGTGCGTGAGCCAGAGCGAAATCGTAAGCGCGAGGACCGCTGCCGCGGCAATGGTGAGATTAGTGGCGTCGCCGCCGGTGATCTGGAGAAATCTGGGCAGACGAACGCGCATGGACGCACCTGCCTGTGGGGAACTGGCAGTGCAACCGACAGGTCGGCCGATTGTTCCAATCGTCGTGGTGATTCTCTACCGCACGCGTTCGGGCACGCGGGTGATCCTGGCGCCGAGCGCGTTCAGCCGCTGCTCGATCCGCTCGTAGCCGCGCTCGATCTGGTCGGCATTGTTGATGGTGGAGGTACCCTCGGCGCAGACCGCCGCAAGCAGCATCGCCATGCCGGCGCGGATATCGGGGGAGGTCATCGGCGCGCCACGCAGCCGGCTCGGACCGGCGACGATGGCGCGATGCGGGTCGCACAACACGATGCGGCCGCCCATTGCAATGAGTTTGTCGACGAAGAACATCCGCGATTCAAACATCTTTTCGAACATCAGGATGACACCATCGCACTGCGTCGCGGTGACGATCGCGATCGACATCAAGTCCGCCGGGAAGGCCGGCCAGGGCTGGTCCTCCAGCTTCGGCACATGGCCGCCGAAATCATCATGGATCTTCATGGTCTGGCCTGAAGGCACGACGAGGTCGTCGCCCTCGACGCCGCAGACGATGCCGAGCCGCTCAAAGCCCATCCGGATCGAGCGCAGATGCTCGACGCCGGCGCGCGCGATGCGCAGCGGCGAACGCGTCACCGCGGCAAGCCCGATCAGCGAGCCGACCTCGATGTGGTCGGGCTGGATCGCATAGTGCGTGCCGCCGAGCGTGGCGGGGCCGTGGACGATGATGGTATTGGTGCCGATGCCCTCGATCTTGGCGCCGAGCGCGACCAGGAAATTCGCGAGATCCTGCACATGCGGCTCGGATGCGGCGTTGCGCAGGTAGGTGGTGCCGCGAGCGGCCACGGCCGCGACGAGCGCGTTCTCGGTCGCCGTGACGCTGGGCTCGTCGAGGAACACGTCGGCGCCCCTCAGGCGGGAGGCGCGGAACTCGAGTCGGTGGGTCGCGGTGACGGTCGCGCCGAGCTGCTCAAACGCGAGGAAATGCGTATCGAGGCGGCGGCGGCCGATCACGTCGCCGCCGGGCGGCGGCAATGCGACCTCGCCGCAGCGGGCGAGCAGGGGCCCGGCGAGCAGGATCGAAGCACGGATCCGCGCGCACAGTTCCGGATCGAGATCGGCGGCGCGGATCTCCTTGGCGTGGATCAGAAGCGTGTTGCGCTCGGTCCACTCGGCCGAGGCGCCGACGGAGCGGCAAAGCTCGACCAGCGTCTCGGTGTCGCGGATCCGCGGCACGTTGGTCAGCGTGACCGGATGCTCGGTCAATAGCGCTGCCGCGATGATCGGCAGCGCCGAATTCTTGTTGCCGGACGGCTCGATCGTGCCGGAGAGCCGGTGGCCGCCCTCGACGATATATTGAATGGGCGCCACGTTGTCCTCGACGGGTTGGCTGGTTCGCTCGTGGAAGATTCCGTAACGGAATCAATGGGCAGTCAGAGCGACATAGCACATAAGGCTCGTCGAAGTCATGCCCTCAGCGATCCGCTGTCCCCGCCGTCAGGCCGGGACTGTGGCTGCCTGCTCGATCAGCCCGCTTTCCTTCAGCTCCTGCCAGAATTCCGCAGGAATCTTGGCCTGCATCGAATTGTAGTCCTCGAGGATTTGCCGGTGGCTGCTCGCGCCCACGACCAGCGCGACGACGACGTCAGGAGCCGATGAAAACTGCAAGGCCGCGGTCCGCAGATCGACGCCGTGGCGGGCGGCGGCCGCGCGGAGCCGGTCACGTTTCTCGATATGGGCCGGAGAGATCTTGTAATTGTTCGGCCCGTAATTGTAGCGCGGACTGCCGGAGATGAAGCCTGCGTTCAGCGCCGAGCCGATCACCAGCGACACATTCTTCTTCCGCACCGCCGGGAAGACCTGATTGACGGCGTTGGCATGATCGACCAGCGAGTACTGCGAGGCGCACAGGCAGACGTCGGGATCGGCAACGTCGATGACGCGCAGGATGGGCTCCGGGCAATTCACGCCGATGCCCCACGCCTTGATGATGCCTTCCTCGCGCATGCGCGAGAGCGCCGGGAATGCGCCGCGTTCGGCGATCGCGAACTGCTCCTGCCATGATGTCGGGAAGTATGGAAAATCCGGCGAGATGTCGTGGACGAATGCCACGTCGAGGCTGTCGACGCCGAGCCGCTGCAGGCTGTCCTCGATCGAACGGCGAACGCCGTCGCCGGTGTAGTCATAGGTGACGTCATTCGGCGAGTCCGATAGCGGAAAGATTTCCGCATGCCGGTTGTTCTTCGACGCCTTGAACAGCTTGCCGACCTTGGACGACAGCACGTAGTCGCCGCGAGGCTTGTTGTGCAGGAAATGGCCGAAGCGGCGCTCCGACAATCCGAAGCCGTACCAGGGCGCCACGTCGAAATAGCGCACGCCGGCGCTCCACGCAGCCTCAAGCGTCGCCTCGGCATCCTCGTCCGTGACCTTGTTGAACTCGTTGCCAAGCGGGACGCCGCCCAGCCCGAAGCGGAACCCCGGCTTGAAAAGTTGTGTCGCGCGATTTGCCTGTGCCATGCGATTGTCTCCTTTGGTGTCGGTGGTGGCTGTAACCAGTGACGGTGCCGCAAGGGCGCCGACCGCTGCCGCGGCGACGGTGAGGAAATCCCTGCGGCTGCCAGTTCGTTTCGTCATTGCGTGTCTCCTTCGGTCATGCGGGGAAGGCGCCGAGAAGCGTGGCTCCATGCGCGGCGCTCTTCCTTCAAGCTTGAGTATGGGTCGTAAAACGGCGGCCACCAGGGTAGGATCGTTGAGTGCAGCTCAACGACGCCTTGAGGGGCCGTTCATGAAAACGTTCGACCGAAACATGCTGGCGGATTTGAACGTGTTCCTGACGATCGTGCGCCGGGGCAGCCTTGCCAAAGCGGGCATTGAGCTCGGCGTGAGTACGTCCGCTCTGAGCCATCGCCTGCGCAAGCTGGAGTCCGATCTGGGCATGAGGCTCCTGCATCGCTCCAGCCGCTCCATCAGGCCGACCGCGGCCGGCGCCTCGCTCGCTGCTGAACTGGAGAACGGATTTCGCACCATCCGCGATGCCTTGACCGGGCTGGAGAACCATCGGCGTGTGCCGGTGGGGCGGCTTCGTCTCAACGTTCTCCGTGATGCCGCGCGCCTCGTGCTTGGTCCTGTGCTGCCGCGTTACTGCAAGGAGTTTCCGGGCATGCATGTCGACGTGACCGTCGAGGATCGCATGGTCGAGATCATCGCGGAGGGTTTTGACGCCGGCATCCGCTACGGCGATCGCGTGCCGCTGGACATGGTGGGGATCGCGCTGACGAAACCGTTGAAGTGGGTCGTGGTCGCCTCGCCCGAACTGATCGCGCGTGCTGGCCGTCCCGACGCTCCCGGCGATCTGCTGCAGCTTCCGTGCGTCGAGATGCGCGTCGGCGATAATCGCAACTTCCCGTGGGAATTGGGCAACGGCGATTCGATGATCCGTCTCGATGTTCGCGGGCCGGTCTGCGCCAACGAAACCGAGCATGCGGTCGACATGGCGTTACGCGGCGTGGGCTTTGTCTATTGCCTGGCGCGGCGGGTCGAAGCGGAAGTCGCATCCGGCGCGCTGGAAATTCTGCTGTCGGAATGGGCCTCCGAAGGCCCGCCCTTCACCATCTACTATCCGAGCCGCCGCCAACCGCCGCCCGGCTTGCGCCAGCTCATCGACCTCACGCGCAAGTCCGAAAGCCTGCCGCCATTGGCCGCGACCGACGCCGGCTAAGAGACAAGGCTACTCCTGCAGCGCGAGCGGTGTGGCGTTGGCGCCGCGCGAGTAGATGGCCGTCATCTAGACTGCCATGGCGGCAGCACAATTTGTAGCTGCAACCAAGCAAATCCGGCTTGGCTCGTTCCAGTTCATATACTAATATATTAATCAGGATGCTGTCATGCGCTCCATGAGGAAAGCCGAAGCCACCGTCCGTGCCGCCGGCAATCGCCGCAGCGGTCGGCCACGAACAGCGACGGCGTCGGCGCGGATCTATGCGGATCTGCGCGCCGAATTGGTGTCACTGCAGCGACGCCCGGGCGAGGCGATCTCGGAAGCGGAAATCGCGCTCGCCCATGGCGTCAGCCGGACGCCCGTCCGCGAGGCTATCCTGAAATTGTCGGACGAAGGTCTTGTGGAGATATATCCGCAATCCGGCATCTTCGTCTCGCGCATTCCAATCGCGGCGTTGCCGGAGGCGATCACCATCCGCAAGGCGCTGGAGGAAACCACCGCCCGATTGGCGGCAGAGCACGCCACCTCAAGCCAGATCCTGAATTTGCTTTCTATCTTGGAACGCCAGCGCGAAGCGAGCGCCGCCAGCGATCGCGAAGCATTCCATCAAGCGGACGAACTGTTCCACGCAACCATCGCCGAGATCGCGCGATACCCGGGCATCTGGAAGCTGATCCTGCAGGTGAAGGTCCACGTGGATCGCTATCGCCGCCTGACGCTGCCGCAACCTGGGCGAATGAGGCAGGTGATCGCGGAGCATGAACGCGTCATGACTGCGATCGAGGATCATGATCCGCCGGCTGCGGGAATGGCTATGGCCAGGCATCTCGAAAGGCTGCTCGTCGATATCTCCGCCACTCAAAATATCAACCCGGAGTTCTTCGACGCGCAAACCTGAGGTTGAAGATCAACGACAACGACAACAATATATTGGGAGGATCCAGATGAAACGGCGCGACTTCATCAAGCTGAGCGCCGGGTTCGGCGCGGCTTTTGTTATCCAGCAATCCCCCGCGCAGGCCCAGACAAAAACGGTCCTTAAGGCAGCGGACGTTCATCCGTCGGGCTATCCGACGGTCGAAGCCATGGTCCGGATGGGCAAGAAGCTGGAAGCCGCCACCAATGGAAGGCTGTCGATCCAGATGTTCCCGTCCATGCAACTTGGCGGCGAAAAGGAAATGATCGAGCAGGCGCAACTCGGCGCGCTGCAGATCGCTCGTATTTCGGTCGGGGCCGTCGGCCCGGTCGTGGACGACGTCAACGTCTTCAACCTGCCCTTCGTATTCCGGAACTCCAGGCACATGGAGAAGGTGATCGATGGCGAGATCGGCGATGAGCTGCTTGCGAAGATTTCGGCGAACGACAAGGCTGGTCTGATTGGGCTGTGCTGGATGAACGCTGGCTCGCGCAATATCTACAACAACAAGCGGCCGGTCCGAACGTTGGCCGATCTGAAGGGCCTCAAGATCCGCATGATCGGTAATCCGCTGTTCGTTGACACCATGAACGCGCTTGGCGGCAACGGAGTCGCGCTCGGCTTCGATCAGGTCTTTAGCTCGATGCAGACCGGCGTGGTCGATGGCGCGGAAAACAATTCGCCTTCGTTTGTAGCGCAGAACCACTATCAGGTTGCCAAATACTTCACGATGACCGAGCACCTGATCATTCCGGAAATCGTGGTGTTCTCGCGCGTGTCGTGGCAGAAGCTGTCGCCGGACGATCAGGCACTGATCAAAAAATTTTCCAAGGAAATGCAGGCCGAGCAGCGCGTGCTTTGGTACGAGGCGGAAAACGCAGCCATCGCAAAGATGAAGGCTGCCGGGACCGAAATCATCACCGATATCGACAAGAAGCCATTCCAGGACGCCGTAAAGCCGGTTTGGGACAAGTATGGCGCAAAGTACGCCGCAATGATCAAGCGGATCGAGGCGGTCCAATAGCTCCCGCGCTGCAACGGGCGAATGGCCGAACCGCGTCCGCTCCCCCGGACGCCGGATTTGCCGGAGCAATTTGAATCGCTGTTATTCTTGCGAGGTCCAAATGTATGACGAGCAACGGTCCCGAGCTTATTGGACCGGCATGTTCCGGCGGCTTGTGAATGCAGTCTACTGGACGGGAGCCGTGATTGCCTGTGTGGCGCTCGTGCTCGTCTGCTCTGTCATTCCGTGGGCAGTCTATACCCGATATGTCCTGAATAGCGCTTCGTCATGGCCCGAGCCGATGGCCGTGTTACTCACGGTCGGCATCACCTTCATCGGTTCAGCCAACTGCTATCGTCAGCGCATTCACATGAGCATGACGGTGGGTACCGATTCGCTGCCGCCGGTGTTGCGCCGCGCCTCGCTGATATTGAGTGAATTGTTGATGGGCGTGACTGCGCTGTTCATGTTCGTGTGGGGATTGAAGCTCGTTCAGACCACCTGGGGCAATTCAGTCGACGAATTTCCATGGCTGTCGGTCGGGGTCACCTACCTTCCGATCGTAGTCAGCGGAGCGATGATGTTCCTGTTCGTCGTCGAGCGCCTGACCATCGGTCCGCCACCGCGTGACGGCAGCGATGCTCACGTTCCTGTCGAGTGAATCCCCATGGATATCGCCATTCTTCTTCTCAGCATGTGCTTTTTCTTCGCCATCGGCATGCCGATCGCCTATGCGATGGCGCTTTCGTCGCTCGCCGGCGCGCTCTGGATCGACCTGCCCGTCGGTGCCGTCATGCAACAGTTTGCCAGCGGCGTCGGCAAGGTCTCGATGCTGACGATCCCGTTTTTTGTGCTGGCGGGCGCCATTATGGCCGAAGGCGGTATGGCCAGACGGCTGGTCGATTTTGCCGCAGTGCTGGTCGGATTCACGCGCCTGCGGGGCGGCCTCTCGCAGATCAACATCCTCGCGACCACGATCATGAGCGGAATTTCGGGATCGTCGGTCGCCGACACGTCAGCGATCGGTTCGGTTATGATTCCCGAAATGGCTGCGAAAGGTTATCCGCGGGTGTTCGCGACCAACGTGACTATCAGCGCTTCGCTTCAAGCCATCATCATCCCGCCAAGTCACAATTCCGTGATCTATTCGCTGGCGACGGGTGGGGTGGTCTCGATTACCAGTCTGTTTCTCGCCGGCGTGATTCCAGGGCTGCTGCTCGGCTTTTCGTTGATGCTGCTTTGCCTGTTCTACGCGTATCGTGACGAGCATCCAAAGGGCGAGCCCGTGCCGATGCGCCAGGCGATCAGAGTGCTCGGCGACGCGCTGTGGGGGATCGTGACACTAGCGATCGTGCTGGGTGGCATCCTCTCCGGCGTATTTACGCCGATCGAGGCAGGCGCGGTCGCCTGCGTCTGGGCGTTCTTCGTCACCATGTTCGTCTACCGCGACTACAAGTGGTCGGATCTGCCTGTGCTGATCTATCGGACGCTGCAGACGGTAGCCATGGTGCTCACCCTCGTCGCGACAGCGTCGTGCTTCGGCTATGTCGCCGCCTTGATGCAGATGCCTGCGAAAATGACGGAGTTCTTCGTTGCGATATCGAGCAACAAATACATGCTGCTGATGTGGTTGAACATCATGCTGCTGGTTCTTGGAACGGCACTCGATCTGGCACCGCTGTTGCTGATCTGCACGCCAATCCTGTTGCCGGTCGTGAAGAGCTTCGGCATAGATCCGGTACATTTCGGCATCGTGATGTTGCTCAATCTCGGTATCGGGTTGCTGACGCCCCCAGTCGGGACCACCCTGTTCGTTGGCTGCGCCATCGGCAAGGTCTCGGTCGACGAGGTGATGCGCGGTATCTGGCCGTTCTATTTTGTGATGTTCACGGTGCTGATGATCGTGACCTACGTTCCCTGGCTGTCTCTGGCATTACCGAGGATGTTCGGCTTCTAGAGCATGATCCGGAAAAGTGGACACCGGTTTTCCCTCGCGACAAACGCGAAGCGTTTGCGCGGAGATCATGCTCAAACAAAGAGCTAAAGCGGGATGACGATTCGAAGAAAAGTCATCACGCTTTAGAGCAAGACCATCGACACGCGCTTCGCGTCAGATGTCGATGTTTGCGCTGAGTGAGTTTTCCTGGATGAAGTCGCGGCGCGGCTCGACCACGTCGCCCATCAGCTTGGTGAAGATGTCGTCGGCCTCGTCGACCTCCTTGACCTTCACCTGCAATAGCGAGCGCACTTCGGTATCCAGCGTGGTCTCCCAGAGCTGCTCCGGGTTCATCTCGCCGAGACCTTTGTAGCGCTGCAGGGTCAGGCCCTTGCGGGCCGTGTTGGTTACGGCTTCGAACAGGTCGACCGGGCCGTAGATGAGTTGCTCGCTGTCCTTGCGGCGCAGCTTGCCGGAGCGGGCATAGACGCTCTGCAGCCGCTCCCGGAATTCGTGGAGCTTGCGGGCGTCAGCCGAACCGAGGAAGGCGTCGTCGATGACGGCGACATCCTTGACGCCGCGCACGGTGCGTTCGAACATGAAGCCCTGGCCTTCCACGAATTGTCCGGTCCAGCCGCGTTCGACTTCCTCGGCCTGATTGTCGAGCCGTCCCGCCATGTATTCTGCCGCGGCCGCTGCGGTTTCCGGATTGCTGTAGATGTCCTTGCCGAACAAGCCTGCGATGGCGGCCTGCTCGACGACCTTCCGATTGTAGCGGCTGTGCAGGTTGCGCAGCGCGGCGCGAATGACGCGGGCGTCGTCGATCAGGGAACGCAGATCGCGGCCCGAGCGTTCCTCGCCGGTGCCAAGCGTGAACACGCAATCGTCGAGCCCGGCCTCGATCAGATAATCTTCCAGCGCCCGCTCGTCCTTCAGATACTGCTCGGACTTGCCGCGCGTGACCTTATAGAGCGGCGGCTGCGCGATATAGAGAAAGCCGCCGTCGATGATCTCGCGCATCTGGCGATAGAAGAAGGTCAAGAGCAGCGTGCGGATATGGGCGCCGTCGACGTCGGCGTCCGTCATCACGATGATCTTGTGATAGCGCAGCTTGTCGATCGCGAAGTCGTCACTGATGCCGGTGCCGAGCGCGGTGATCAGCGTGCCGATCTGCTCGCTCGACAGCATCTTGTCGGGGCGGACGCGCTCGACATTGAGGATCTTGCCGCGCAGCGGCAGCACCGCCTGGAATTCGCGGTTGCGGCCCTGCTTGGCGCTGCCGCCTGCCGAGTCACCCTCGACGATGAAGAGTTCCGACTTGGCGGGATCCTTCTCCTGGCAATCAGCCAGTTTTCCCGGCAGCGAGGATATCGCGAGCGGATTCTTGCGGGTCAGTTCGCGCGCCTTGCGCGCGGCCTCGCGCGCGGCTGCGGCCTGGATCACTTTGCCGACGATGACTTTCGCCTCGGTCGGATGCTCCTCGAACCAGGCGGCCAAGGCCTCGTTGATGACGTTCTCGACAACGGGACGCACTTCCGAGGACACCAGCTTGTCCTTGGTCTGCGACGAGAATTTCGGATCCGGCACCTTCACCGAGAGCACGGCGGTCAGGCCCTCGCGGCAGTCGTCGCCGGTCAGCGTGATCTTTTCCTTCTTCGCGTTGGCCTCGGCATAGCCGTTGACCTGGCGCGTCAGCGCGCCGCGGAAGCCGGCCAGATGGGTGCCGCCGTCGCGCTGCGGGATGTTGTTGGTGAAGCACAGCACGTTCTCGTGGTAGCTATCGTTCCACCACAGCGCGGCTTCGACCCCGATGCCGTTCATCTCCGAACGGACCATGATCGGATTGGCGACGATCGCCTTCTTGTTGCGGTCGAGATATTTGACGAATTCCTCGACGCCGCCGACGTAATGCAACTCCTCGCGCTTCTCGACGGCATGTCGCATGTCCGAGAGCAGGATGTTGACGCCGGAATTGAGGAACGCGAGCTCGCGCAAGCGATGTTCGAGCGTCGCGAAATCATATTCGATGTTCTTGAAGGTCTCGGTGGAGGCGAGGAAGGTGACCTCGGTGCCGCGCTTGCCCTGGGCGTCGCCGACCACCTTCAGGGGGGCGATGGCATCGCCGTGGGCGAATTCCACGTAATGCTCTTTGCCGTCGCGCCAGACGCGGAGCTTCAGCGTGCTTGACAGCGCGTTGACGACGGAGACGCCGACGCCATGCAGGCCGCCCGAAACCTTGTAGGAGTTCTGGTCGAATTTACCGCCGGCATGGAGCTGGGTCATGATGACCTCGGCCGCGGAGATGCCTTCGCCCTTGTGGATGTCGACCGGAATACCGCGGCCGTCGTCGCGCACGGTGACGGAATTGTCGGGATTGAGGACGACTTCGACGCGCGTCGCATGGCCCGCGAGCGCTTCGTCGATTGCGTTGTCGACGACCTCATAGACCATGTGATGCAGGCCGGAACCGTCATCAGTGTCGCCGATATACATGCCCGGCCGCTTGCGCACGGCATCCAAGCCCTTCAAGACCCGGATCGATTCCGCACCATACTCCACGGGAATGGGATGCTCGCTTTCGGCAGGGGTCTGCCGGGCTGGTTCTGTCATGTGAGGCCTTAGGATGTCCCGAATCAGCGGCGCAAAACTGAGGGCTGATTACACTATTTGTGCCACGAAAGATGCATCGCGCCTAGCGCAAAGTCTGTTGCCGCAAGCTGTTGAATAAATAGTATTTTTCTGCCTTTTTTCAAGGCGGTTCAAGGCTGTTTCAAAGGCCGCGAAAAAGCGCGATTCGAGGCCCATTTCGAGTGCACGAGAATCCCGATTCGGATCGCTCGTCGGGCTCCCTCTGGCGGTGCTTCGCGTACCTGCTACAGAGGGCATCGAAGCAGGCTGACTTCGATGCCTTCTCCTAGTTCCGCAATTTCCGGATTATTCGCCCTTGTCCCTGCCGTCCCAGCTTTATCGGCCCGATATCGATGGCCTCCGCGCCATCGCCGTGATGCTGGTGCTGATCTTCCACGCTTTTCCTGAAGTCGCGCCGGGCGGGTTCGTCGGTGTCGATGTCTTCTTCGTGATTTCCGGCTTCCTGATCACCGGTATCATCGCGCACGGGCTCGACGAGGAGCGCTTCAGTCTGGCCGTCTTCTACGCCAAGCGCATCAGGCGGATTTTTCCGGCGCTGATTGTCGTGCTTCCGGTCGTGCTGGTCGCGGGCTGGCTGGTCATGCTGCCATCTGCCTATGCGCAACTGGGCAGCGACGTCTTTGCCAGCGCCGCATTTTTCGCCAACATCGCGCTGTTGCTGCAGTCGGGCTATTTCGACGTCGAATCGGCGAAAAAGCCGCTGCTGCATCTGTGGTCGCTCGGCATCGAGGAGCAGTTCTACCTGTTCTGGCCGCTATTGCTGATGCTGGCCGCGCGGCTGCGGCTGAAACTGTTCTGGATCGCCGCGATTCTCGGCGCCGTCTCCTTCGCCCTCAATCTCTCGCTGATCGGCGCGAACCCGGTCGCGACCTTTTATTTGCCATTCACGCGGGCCTTCGAATTGCTCGCCGGCGCCTTGCTGGCGCTGGGCTGGAGCCAGATCGGCAAGCCGAGCGCCGCGAGCGATTGGCGTGCGTTCGCAGGCCTCGCCCTGATCGCGCTCGCGGTTGGCTTGTTCGACAGCCACAGCCCGTTTCCGGGTTGGCGCGCGGCGCTACCGGTTGCCGGATCTGCGCTGCTGCTGTCGGCGCCTACGGCCTGGCTCAACCGCGGCGTGCTCGCCAGCCGGCCGATGGTTTGGATCGGGCTGATCAGCTATCCGCTCTATCTCTGGCACTGGCCGCTCTTGGTGTTCTTCGCGCTGATCAAGTTCAGTCCGCTGACGCTGCTCGAACGCGGGCTGATCCTGCTCTTGAGCGTGCTGCTCGCCTGGGCGACCTACCGCTACATCGAGAAGCCGCTGCGTTTCGGCCGGCCGCAGCCGCGCAAGCTGGTTGCGCTGGGCGCGAGCATGGTGCTCGTGGCCGCGCTCGGCGGCACTGTCGTTTGGGGGCGTGGCTACGATTTCCGCCTGCCGCCGGAAATCCGCGCCATGGCCGGTGTGTCGACACAATCAGCGCAATGGCGGTTCCACCAATGCCTGCTCGATCTCGGCCGCGACACATCGTTCGCCGATGATTGCGTCGATCGCGATCGCCGCCCGCTGGTCGTGATCTGGGGCGACTCGACGGCGGGCGCGCTGTTGCCCGGCTTGCGCAAGGCGCAGGAGACGAAGAATTTCGGCATCGCGCAGTTCACCTCGGCGTCCTGCGTCCCTGTCCTGAACGTCGATGTACCCGGCACGCCCAACTGCCGCGCCATGAACGACAAGGTGTTCTCGCTGATCCGCGATGCGAGGCCCGACATCGTGCTGATGCACGGCACCTGGGACAGATATCTGGATGAGATCGCCGAGACCGCTGCCGCGCTGAAGCGCGAGACCGGCGCGCGCGTGGTCGTTCTCGGCGCGGTGCCGACCTGGCGGCGCGGGCTGCCGAATGAAGTGCTGCGTTATTTCCTGCTCTATCACGGCCTGCTCCCGGCGCGTTGGAGCGGCGGCGTGACGAGCGGATGGTTCGACGCGGTGATGCGCGAGAAGCTTTCCCCCGCCGGCGCGGAATTCGTCTCCGCCTGGGATGTGCTGTGCAATGGCGAGGGATGCCTGACCCGGATCGGCGACAGCGCCGGCGATATCACCGCAAGCGACGGCATTCACCTCACCGAGAAGGGCTCGACCTATCTCGTCGACGCGGTGATCGACCGCGTGCTTGATGGGGCCAAAGCAGGCGCCCCGGGAAAGTAGCTTCAGCCGCGGCGGCTGATGCGGCCGGCTTCGACGTCGAAGATCTCGCCATTCGCTCCGATATCGACGAACGCGGCGGGATCGGCGCCGGTCATCCAGACCTGCGCGCCGAGCTTTGCCAGTTCGTCGAACAGCGCCTTGCGCCTGCTGGGATCGAGATGCGCCACCACTTCGTCGAGCAAGAGCAGCGGCACGATGCCGGTCATCTCGGCGACCAGCGTCGCATGCGCCAGCACCAGCCCGATCAGGAGCGCCTTCTGCTCACCCGTGGAGGCGTCGCGCGCCGGCATGTTCTTTGGCGCATAGACCACCTGCAGGTCGGTCAGATGCGGGCCGTCGAGCGTGCGTCCGGCGGCGGCATCCCGCGCGCGGCTGAGGCGCAGGATCTCGCGGTAGCGGTCCTCGACGGCCGTTGCGGGCTCGCTGAGCAGCGCATTCTCCATCCAGCCGTCGAGCGCGATCTCGGCTGAAGGAAACCCTGAGCCCTGCGCGCGCTCGCGCAGCATCGCCGATAGTCTTGCGGCGGTCTGGCCGCGCGTCGCCGCGACCGCGACCGCAAGCTCCGCGGTCTCGCGTTCGATCGCGCCGCACCAATGGTCGTCATAGTTGCGCACTTCCAGGAGCCGGTTGCGCGAACGCAGCGAGCGCTCCAGCGCCGAGACGCGGCTGGAATGCTCGGAGTCGATCGCAAGCACGAGCCGGTCGAAGAACCGCCGTCGTTCGGAAGCCGCACCCATGAACAAGCCGTCCATCGCGGGCGTCAGCCACACCATGCGCAGATGGTCGCCAAAAGCCGCAGCCGAACCCACCGGCTCGCGATCGATGCGGCAGCGCCGGCTGACGCTCTCGCCGCCTTGCGCGGGCGCTTCGATCCCGGTGCCGAGCGTCGAAAGCCCCAGCGCGCCCTCGACCTCGGCGGAGACGGCCCAGGAGCCGTCGCCCTGGTTGTCGGCGACGTCTTCCAGCGTCGCGCGGCGCAGGCCGCGTCCCGGCGCTAGAAACGAGATCGCTTCGAGGCAATTGGTCTTGCCGGCGCCATTCGGCCCCACCAGCACCACCACGTCACCGCGCGTCGAGACGCTCGCCGCGCGATAATTGCGGAAATGCGTCAGCGACAGCCGATGGATGCGCGAAGGGGTCATGTTCCACTGTCATTGCCGGGCTTGACCCGGCAATCCATCGTCCGCTTCAGCGGACAATTTCATCATATAGGTCTCGCCACTCGGGATTGCCTTTGACGATCAGATCGATCTTCCACTCGCGGGACCAATGCTTGATGTTCTTTTCGCGTTGCAGGGCCGCCGCGATGGTTTCATGGGCCTCGAAGTAGACCAGGGTCTTGACGCCGTAACGCTTGGTAAAACTCTCTGCCAATCCCTCGCGATGCTCGTAGATGCGTCGGATCAAATTATTTGTTACGCCGACATAGAGCGTTCCACCGGGCTTGCTGGCGAGGATGTACACCCAATAGGTCATTTTGTTTGATGGATTGCCGGGTCAAGCCCGGCAATGACGAATTAAACCCGCATTGGCATCAGTACGTAGAGGGCGCTCTTGTTGTCCTTGTCCTGCACCAGCGTCGGCGAGCCGGGATCGGCGAGTTTCAGGACTGCGACGTCGCCCTCGATCTGGGCGGCGATGTCGAGCAAATAGCGCGAGTTGAAGCCGATATCGAGCGCGTCGGAGGCGTATTCGACCTCCAGTTCCTCGGTGGCGCTGCCGGAATCCGGGTTTGTCACCGACAGCACGAGCTTGCCTGCCGACAGCGACAGCTTGACCGCGCGGCCGCGCTCGCTGGAGATGGTCGAGACGCGGTCGACGGCGGCTTCAAAATCCTTCTTGTCGACCACCAGTTCCTTGTCGTTGTTCTGCGGGATCACGCGGCCGTAATCGGGGAAGGTGCCGTCGATCAATTTCGACGTCAGCACCACATTGCCGAGCGTGAAGCGGATCTTGCCGGGTGAGAGCTCGATGGTGATTTCCGCCTCGGTATCCTCGATCAGCCGCTGCACTTCGCCGACCGTCTTGCGCGGCACGATCACGCCGGGCATGCCGGCGGCACCCTGCGGCTGCACCAGGTCGACCTGCGCCAGGCGGTGGCCGTCGGTCGCGACGCCGCGGAGCGTCGCCTGCTTGGCGCTGCCCGCCGAATGCAGATAGATGCCGTTGAGGTAATAGCGTGTCTCTTCGGTCGAGATCGCAAACTGCGTGCGGTCGATCAGGCGCTTCAGGCCGGCGGCGGGAAGCGAGAACGAATGCGTCATGTCGCCGGCGGCCAGATCCGGGAAATCGCTCTCCGGCAGCGTTTGCAGGGTGAAGCGCGAGCGGCCGGCCCGGATCGCCAGCACCGAGCGGTCGCCGTCCGCCTCCAGCACGATCTGGGCGCCGTCGGGCAGCTTGCGCACGATGTCGTAGAACATGTGGGCGGGCACCGTCGTCGAGCCGGCGGTGGCGGTTTCCGCGGCCAGCGTCTCCGTCACCTCGAGGTCGAGGTCGGTCGCCTTCAGCGAGAGTTTGGCATTTTCGGCGCGGACCAGCACATTGCCGAGGATCGGGATGGTGTTGCGACGTTCGACCACGCGATGCACGTGGCCGAGCGATTTCAGGAGTTGCGCGCGCTCGACGGTGACCTTCATTGCAATACCCGCCAGATCCCTGAGTTGAGCATGGTCTGTCCGAAAACCGGTAACCCACCGTGCTCTGAGATGGAAAGGCCGGGGCGGCCATGGGCGCGCCGCGGCGTTTGAGGCCCGAAAGCCGGCCAATCCATGGGATTTGACCAAACCGTCGGGGGGACCGCAAGGTGGCGCGGATAACGCGCGAGCGCAAGGGAGCGGAACGCCGTTCCCCACGTTTTCAGGCATAAAGGCCGTTCCCGCCCCGGTTAGAGCATGATCCGGAAAAGTGGAAACCGGTTTTCCGAAAAGATCATGCTCAAACAAAAGGATGGATCATGATCCGATTCCGTCCGATCGGATCATGGTCCGGGCGGCAGGGAAGAATTCATTCCTGCAATTGGCGCTTCAGGGATTCGACCTCTTCCGAGAGCGAGGTGTCCTTGGCGACCAGTGCTTCGATCTTGCGCACGGCATGGAGCACCGTGGTGTGGTCGCGCCCGCCGAAGCGCCGGCCAATCTCGGGCAGCGAGCGGAGCGTCAGCGTCTTGGCCAGGTACATCGCGACCTGGCGCGGGCGCACCACGTTCGCCGTGCGGCGCGAGGACAAGAGGTCCGAACGGCTGACATTGTACTGCCGGGCGACCACGCGCTGGATGTCCTCGATCTTGATGCGCTTCGGCTCCTGCGGACGGATCAGATCGCGGACCTCGCGCTCGGCCATCTCCAGCGTCACCGGCTGGTTGTTCAGCTTGCTGTGCGCGAGCAGGCGGTTGATCGCGCCCTCGAGGTCGCGGCCGTTATGGGTGATGGTGCGTGACAGATAGTCCAGCACCTCGTCGGGCACGTCGAAGCTTGCGTGATGGACGCGGGCCGCGGCCACGCGCGATTTGAGGATGCCGAGGCGCAGCTCTTCGCCGAGCGATCCCATTTCGACCACGAGCCCGCCGGCAAGCCGCGAGCGCACGCGGTCGTCGAGGCTTTCCAGATCCGACGGCGGACGATCGGCCGCGATCACGACCTGGCGACCGGCATCGATCAGCGCATTCAGCGTGTGACAGAACTCGGCCTGGGTCGATTTGCCCTGCAGGAATTGCAGGTCGTCGATCACGAGCACGTCGATGCCGCGCAGCGCTTCCTTGAACGCCAGCGCCGTCTGCGTCTTCAGCGCCGCGACGAAGCCGTACATGAATTTTTCCGCGGTGAGATAGAGCACCTTGCGCTCGCCGCCGGAATTGCCGGCCCAGGTCACCGCCTGCAGAAGATGGGTTTTGCCGAGCCCCACGCCGGCATGGATGTAGAGCGGGTTGAACATCACGGGATCGCCGCGACGACCTTCCGCAACCTGGCGCGCCGCGGCATGCGCGAGCGTGTTGGAGCGGCCGACCACAAAGCTCGCAAATGTCAGCCGCGGATCGAGCGGTGAGCCACCGAGCGCATCGTGGCTTGCGGATACCGGCGCGGTCGCGGTCGAACGCAGTTCGACAGAGGGCCGTCCTTCCGGCCGCTCGACGCGCCGCGTTTCTGCCGGCGCGGGAATCTCCTTCGGGGTGGGCGAAGGCCGCACTGCCGTGCGCACGGTCAGATCGATGCGGTGCACTTCCGGCATCTCGGCCTGCCAGCAGGAGAGCACGCGATCGGCGTAGTGCGCCTGGATCCAGCTCTTCAGGAATCGGGTCGGAACCGACAGGCGGACGCTTTCGTCCTGCACGCCCTCAAGATCCATGCGCGCAAACCAGCTCGTATAGACATCCTCGCCAACGGTCGTCCGTAACCGTCCCTTCACCCGCGACCAGCGATCCTGTTCCGTGTTTGTCATTGCCTGAAGACTTTTCTCAAGAGGAGTGCCGTTGTTTGTGAAAGCGCCGTGCATGTTTCTTGCCACGACGCGACCTCAAGCGAGGCCTTCTGCTCCGGACATACCTCTCCCGTTCGGCGAAACCGCCGCGCGACAGATTATGTGCTGGAACAGACCTGCGTTCGCGAGGTCAGCGCGTACTCGAAGGTGTATCCGGAGTTCGCGTGGGGCTGTTTGCGGAAGTGCAATCCAAGGTGTCGAATACGGACTTGTCTGAAATGCGCAATTCGAATGCTGCGATGGTTCCGTAAATCATACTGCCTCCCCCTCTCGCCGCGATTGCGCGCGGCGAGCAATCCGCTCGCAAGTGGTCCAAATTCAGTGTGCCGCTCCCGAACATCGGAATGTTCAGTGCTGCGCCGCCGCGTAGTTCAGTCCTTGTCAACCCATTCACGGGCTCCGCGTTCCCCGCTGCTTAAGGCCGCGGCTGTTGCGTGTCTCCCCAGTTCGCCTCTCTCGCAGCGCGGACGCTGCGATCGAGAAATCCAGACACAGAACAGCCGTTCTCATATTGCTATGAGCTTGCCAACTCAGCTTCGCTTGGAAAGCGTCGCTAACGCGCACACCGCCGCCGATTTGCACGTCCGCCCGTGGGTCTAAAATCGCGCTGATCTTAAGAGCCGTGGGCGCCGCGAACGCATAAACAAATACACCAAGCGCGATTTCTGACAATCCGTTGTTTGTGGCTCGTGAGTTGAGTCTTCGCCGGTGTTGCGGCATTGCAATTGCGAAACCCGAAAGCAAGTTTTTGAATCACCGCGCAGATTCGCGCGTGTCACAAAGCGCGGTGTAACGGAAAAAAAAGTTCATAAAATATTTACGTAGCATCTCGGCGGCGCCAATTTTCAAACAAGTTGGCTTCGCTATGTGGGTAAGTGATTAGCGAGACGAAGTTTTTCGCGATTGCTTTTGGAGGGTAACCCTTCGCGGCTTTTCGCCGAGGAAAATGTTTAGTGCTTCCATTTATGTGGCGCAGGCGTGCGTATTTAATCACGGCGTCGCGTGTACAGCGCAGCAAGAACTTGCAGGACCAGTAAAACCACGGGTGCGCCCAATATGACACACGCGCTGTCCTGCAACAGCGAGTCAATTCGAGAACGCAGTCGTTCGAAGCTTCGCAAGAGAAAAGGCCCGGCGAAAAGCCGGGCCTTTGACGAAAATGTTTTTCTGTCAGCTCACTTCGCCAGCTTGGCGATCTGATGCGTCAGGCGCGAGACCTTGCGGCTCGCAGTATTGCGGTGAACGATGTTGCGCTGTGCGGCCTTCATCAGTTCGGGCTCGGCGTGCGCCATCGCCTTCAGCGCTGCATCGCGGTCGCCGCGCTTGATCGCTTCTTCGACCGAGCGAACGGCACCACGCATCTGGGTGCGGCGCGACTTGTTGATGATGGTGCGGCGGGCAATCTTGCGGGTCGCCTTCTTGGCGGAAGTGGTGTTGGCCATGGTCTCAATTGTCCTTCGGCGTTGGTCGCTCTGGTGGTCGGGCTCGAGCGCGCCGGCCGTTGAAATCGCGTGATCTACTCTGCTGTGTTGTCGAGATGCGTTCTTGAGGGGGCCGTGCCCAGAAGCAAAAGTCCCGGCAGCCGCCCGTCCAAAGAACAGCGGCGGCAGGATTGCGCCCGCCGCCATTGCGCGGTCTTATAGAGGGGCCGGCCCTCAGCGTCAACGTTTTCCACCCGGCTTGGGAGGCCGGAATCCGGCAGAAAATGGCCGCCAAGGTGCTGAACAGGTTGAATTTCCGCCCTTCCTGCCGTTAATGGGCCTTGGCGCGCTTGGGGCGGACAGGGACTAGGGTGAGGCATGATCCGCGGGTTTTTTCGGCTAATCGGCCTGCTGCTCCTGGCCGGCGGATTTGTTTTCATGGTCTATGACGGCGCCCGTTTCGTCGCCGATCAGACCCTGCACTTCACCCGCTTCGGCCAGTTCTGGAACGACATCCACCAGTCCAGCCAGGCCGCCTTCCGTGCCTGGATCGAGCGCACCGCGCCTTTCCTCTGGGACAGCGTGATCAAGTTCGTCCTCGACCAGCCGGTTTTCGCCGTGCTCGGCGTCGCCGGCATCCTGCTGATGATCCTGTTCCGGCCGCGCAAGCCGCTGATCGGCTACGCGCGAGACTGATCGGAACTTTGCTCCTTTGGGTTGTGGGCCCGTAACGGGGCTGCCAGATCGCGCGTAAACACCTATATAGTGGGCCAAGCCGGCCGAAGCCGTTTCCGGCTTCAGGCCGATGGCCCGCCTGGAGGTAATCCATGTTGTTCATGCGCAAGACCACCGCGTTGCCGAGTGCAGCCGAAGCGCTGCCGGGACGCGCCACGCCGATCCCGACCGCCACCATCCACTTCGTCAATGGCAGCAAGCTGCAGCCGCCTTACCCTGAGGGCCTGGAGCAGGCGGTGTTCGGGCTCGGCTGCTTCTGGGGCGCGGAGCGCAAATTCTGGGAACTCGGCGATGGCATCTACACAACGGCCGTTGGCTATGCCGGCGGCTACACGCCGAATCCGACCTATGAGGAGGTTTGCTCGGGCCGCACCGGCCACACCGAAGTGGTGCTGGTCGTGTTCGATCCGAAGAAGATCTCCTACGAGCAGCTCCTGAAGACGTTCTGGGAAAATCACAACCCGACGCAGGGCATGCGTCAGGGCAATGACGTCGGCACGCAATATCGCTCCGCGATCTACACCTTCAACGACGCGCAGCGGAAGGCCGCGGAGGCCTCGAAGGCCGCCTATCAGAAAGCGCTTTCGGCCAAGGGTCTCGGTCCGATCACCACCGAGATCGCGCCGGCGGGCGAGTTCTATTTCGCCGAAGACTATCATCAGCAATATCTCGCCAAGAATCCGGCGGGCTATTGCGGCCTTGGCGGCACCGGCGTGTCGTGCCCCATCGGCGTCGGCGTCACCGCCTGATCGCGCGCGCTCCCTCTCCCCGCAAGAGCGGGGCGAGGGAGTTCTTTCCAACAACCATTTGTTAACCATAACCGGTGCAAGACTAGGCTGTCTCGCTTTTCAGGGATGGCCATGGTGCGGGTTGCGCGCGCGTTTCGATTGCCGATCACTGCTGTCATGACTGCGCTCGTGCTGTCGGGCTGCATGCGCACGAGCGGTCCTGTCGCGGTCGCGCCAGCGCCGGCCGATCTCGACTCCATGGCCTATGGCGGGCCTGCCAGCCCTGCGCCGGTCGCGGTCGCCAGCAGCGGCGGTGGCGCAGTCGGCGCGCTTCGCTCCGCCTTTGCCGCTTCACCGCGCGCGGCCTACGCAGCGGCGCCCGGGGCTGGGGTCCGCTACGACTCGGCCTACCATCTCGATGCCGGCGACCGGCTGCGTGTCGTGGTCTACGGCCAGGAAGGTCTCACCAATACCTACGCGATCGACGCTAGCGGCTCGATCACCATGCCGCTGATCGGGCAAGTGCCCGCGCGCGGCAGGACGACGTCGGGGCTCGCAAGCGAGATCGCGGCAAAGCTGCGCAGCGGCTACATCCGCGAGCCTTCGGTCGCCGTCGAGATCGAGGCCTACCGTCCGTTCTTCATCCTCGGCGAAGTCGCCGCGCCCGGACAATATCCGTACGTGCCCAACATGACCGTCGAAAGCGCCGTGGCGATTGCGGGCGGCTTCTCGCCGCGCGCCAAGCGCGACATGGTGACGCTGACGCATACCGATGGCAACGGCTCGGGGCGCTACACGGTGCCGCTCGGCACGCCGATGAGTCCCGGCGACACGGTGTTCGTCGGCGAGCGGTGGTTTTAGGCGACACTCTCTCCACTCGTCGTTCCGGGGCGCGCGCAGCGCGAGCCCGGAATCCATCGGGCCACAAAACGTGCGGATGAATGGATTCCGGGCTCACGCTGCGCGTGCCCCGGAATGACGGCAGAGGGCTGTGCGCTATCCCTTCAAATGCTTCGCAAAAAACGCCAGGCTGCGCGGCCAGGCGATGTCGGCGCTGGCCTTGTCGTAGCTTGCCCGTTCGTCGCAATGAAAGCCGTGCTGCGCGCCGGGATAGATGTGGACCTCGACGTCGGGCCGCTTGGCCTTGATGGTCTCGACATCGGTCAAGGGAATGCCAGCGTCCTTCTCGCCGAAGTGCAGTTGCGTCGGCACCTTCGGCTTGTCGTCGGCAAAGCGGACGATGGCGCCCCCGTAATAGCCGACGGCCGCCTTCAGGCCCGTCAGCTTGGTCGCCGCGACATAGGCGACGCTGCCGCCGAGGCAGAAGCCGATGATGCCGACCGGGCCGACATCCTTGGCGGCATCAATGGCAGCCTGGGTGTCGCGCAGCATCGCCGCCCAATCCGGATTGGCGACGAATTTGCGCGCGATCGCGATTTCCTCCGGCGAGTAGCCGCTCTGGAAATTCGGCTCGCTGCGGTCGAAGATCGAGGGCGCGATCGCGACATAGCCGTCCTGGGCGAGGCGGTCGCAGACCGAGCGGATGTGGTGGTTGACGCCAAAAATCTCCTGGATCACCACGATCGCTCCCTTTGGCGCCCCAGTGGGGTCCGTGCGGTAGCCGCCGAGTTCGAAACCGTCCGAAGCCGTCAGCGTGATATCTCGTCCCATGGGTCATCCCTTCTCGCTTGAGGGTTGCAATTCGGGTTCGCGAAACAGCAGCGGCTGATTACCGCCACATCCAGTTTTGGCCCCAATCGGCCTTCCAGCCGGCGAGCCGCCCTTTGCGGAACTGCAGGAAGAGCCGGTCCTTGTGCGGGAACAGCCCGCTGCCGCCGAGGTCGCGGAAGGTGAGATAGATCTCATTTCCGGGACGTCCTCTGATGTAGGTGAGGGGCGTGCCGAGCGCGCGCGACGTCTCTTCCACGTCCATCCCAAACACCAGCGGCGCAGTGTTCGACAGCGTCGCTACGAAGGTGGATGGCGCAGGAGCAGGCCCGCCAAATGGCGGCAGGTGCTGCGCGCAGGCCGGTTCCGCGGCGGCGGCGAGCACAAGCAGTGTCGCGGCAATCCTCCTCATGACGCAGCCTTCTGCGCCGACTTGGCCTCGAGGCTATCGAGGAACGGCAGCACCGCTTCGATGAAGGCCTGTGGCTGATCGATATTGACGGCGTGGCCGGCTGCCGGGATCACGACCTTCTCCGCGCCGGGAATCTTGGCCGCCATATAGTCGGAGGCGGCGAGGAACGGTGTGTCGTCGGCGCCGACCACGATCAGCGACGGCACCTTGATATCGGGCAGCGATTCGATCACGCGCGCATCACGCTGGGTCAGCATGCCGCGTGCGGCAAGCGCAAGACCCGAGGCATCGCGGTGCGTCACCGTCGAGCGCTCGCGGCTGAACGACTTCAAGAGATCGAGGCCTTCGCGCTCGAACTTCGCTGCGGTGTCGTAAGCGCGCTTGTTCCAGGCTTCGCGAGCGTCGTCCTTCTTGAAGCCGGGTCCGGTGTCGATGATCAAGAGCGCGCGCACCCGCTCCGGATGCGCGCGATAGAACGCAAGCGACATATAGCCGCCGAGCGACAGCCCGCCGACGATCGCCCTTTCCGCGCCGACCGCGTCCAGCAGCGCGGCCATGTCGGCCACCGTCAGGGCTTCGCTATAGGCCGCGGGATCGCTCGGATAATCGGACTGGCCGTGGCCGCGCATGTCCCACAGCACCAGCCTGTGGCGCTTCGACAGCGCCGCGACCTGCCCCTGCCACATCGCCGAGGTCGATGAATAGCCGTGGGTCAGGAGCAGGGGCGGGCCGTCGCCATGGACCTCGTAATAGATCTCGACCCCATCTCGCTTGATTTTCGGCATTGCGTTTCCCCGAGCAGATTCTGGCAGCGATGCTGCGCAATCATCCTAGCGCGATCTGTTCCCGGGTGGGAAATGCGGAAATGGAAGGTCCGATCGTTAAAATTCTAGCATTGGCGCTAGACCGCTGTTCATCACGCCTATTAAGCCGCAGGGAACCCATTCTCGGCTAGCCTGGGTTGTTGATCGTCATTGCGAACGCCCAAGGATTTCATGACAGCGTTAGCCAACAAGAATTCGCTAAGACGCCGCTTGTTGCTGGCGTCGGATCGAGGCGACCAAAGCAGCGAGCTGGCCAGAATTTTGCGGTCCGTCGGCGAGGTCGACACCATTTCGACCGCGGAGATTCCCGAGAAGCCCGCGGATAATCTTTCGGGCATCGTGGTCGACATCAACCTGCGCTCGCCCGAGAGCGTGCAGCTCGTGCGCAACAAGCTCAGGACGGAAGCCTATCGCGAAATGCCGCGGCTGTTCGTGCTGCAGGATGCATTGCACCACGCGACCATGCAGGCCTGGGCGCTCGGGGCCACCGACACGATCTCGCGTCCGTTCGACGCTGCCGGACTGTTGCAGCGCATCCGCGCCGCGTTTCCGGACGCAGACGGCTACGATGAAACCGATCGCGGCAAGGCGCTGAACCGCGGCGTCGAGGCGGCGCATGCGGTGATGGTCAAGATGTTCGAAAAGCTGCCGGCCGGCGAGCCCCTGCAATTCAGCGACATCGTCGCCGCCGAGCGCAAGATCCTGAAGGCGATCAAGCACTCATCCTTGCGCGAATGGCTGACCATGGTCGGCTGCCATCACACCGACACCTATCGCCATTGCCTGTTCGTCACCGGTTTTGCGGTGGCGTTCGCGCAGCACCTCGGCATGCGCGAGGACGACCAGCGCCGCCTTGCCCGTGCGGCGCTGCTGCACGATGTCGGCAAGGCGTTCATCCCGACCTCGATCCTGGACAAGCCGACCGAATTGACGGCGGACGAGATGGCCGAGATGCGCGAGCATCCGCGGCGCGGCTACGAGGCGCTCTTGGTCCAGGGCGGCTTTCCGCCTGAAATGCTCGACGTGGTGCTGCACCATCATGAGATGCTGGACGGCTCCGGCTATCCGAATGGTCTCCACGGCGGCCAGATCAGCGACATCGTGCGGGTCACCACCATTGTCGACATCTACGCCGCGCTGGTGGAGAGGCGCGCCTACCGGCTGCAGTTCACCCACGCCAAGGCGTTCGCGATGATGGAAGACATGGGCGCCAAGCTCGACCAGCAATTGCTGCAGGCGTTCCGCCCGGTCGCATTCGGGCATTATTGATTCCGACTGCTCAGCCGTCATTGCGAGGAGCGCAGCGACGAAGCAATCCATCGGCTCCGCAAGCGGCACTATGGATTGCTTCGCTACGCTCGCAATGACGTGGAGAGACGTTGCCCCGAAATAGCGAGTCGGCGCCTCACTCCAGCATCTTGCGCAATTCGGCTTTGGCGACCTTCTCCAGCGTCGAGCGCGGCATGTCGTCGACGAAGCGGATTTCGCGCGGCACCTTGAAGTCGGCGAGTGCGTTGCGGCAGGCGGCCATGACATCGTCGTGCAGCTCGACGGGTGCGATGCCGCCTTGCGGAATGATGAAGACCACCGGCACCTCCTCGAGCATCGGGTGCCTCTTCGCAACCACCGCCGCCTCGCGCACGCCGGGCACCACCGCAATCACCTGCTCGATCTCGGAGGCCGCGACGTTCTCGCCGCCAACCTTCAGCATGTCCTTGGCGCGGTCGCCGAATTTGACGAAGCCGTGCTCGAGCAGCGTGACGCGGTCGCCGGTCAGGAAGTAGCCGTGCTCGTCGAAGCTTTCGCGGGTGGCCTTTTCGTTGTGCAGATATTCCTTGAACAGCGACAATCCGGGAATGCCCTTGATCGAGAGATTGCCGGTGCCGCCGACTTCGGTCGCCGAGCCGTCATCATTGGTGATGCGGATCGAGTATTCGCTCGCCGCGCGGCCGATCGACATCGGCGTGTTCGGCTGGTCGACCTCGCCGACAATGCCGTGGGTGATGGTCTCCGTCATGCCCCACCAGCCGATGGTTTTGACGCCGAATGCGGCAAAGGGCGGCGGCTCGCACACCGCCGTGCCCCAAAGCCGGAACTTGTGGTTGTCAGGGATCTCGTGCTCCAGCAGCGCCTTCATGCAGAACGGAATGGTCGAGGTCCAGGTGCAGCCATGCTCCAGCGCGACGCCCCAGAACCGGCTTGCGGAAAAGCGCGGTTGGATCACGCAGGAGGCGCCGACCCAGAGCGTCGCCAGCATCGAATAGGCGAGCGCATTGGTGTGGAACAGCGGCAGGTAAATCTGGTGCACGTCGCCGGCATGCAGGTCCTCGTGCGCCGCATTGACCTTGGCGCCCCACAGCGCGTTGGCGTGGGTCCACAACACCGCCTTCGGGCGCGACGTCGTGCCGGACGTGTACTGCACGCTGCAGGGAGCGAGCGGATCGGCGGCGCGGCGCGGCCGGTCGGCGCTGTCGGCGAACAGCGCCTCAAAACTGTCGCCGCGTGACACGGGCTGTGCCGGCGCGGCGCCGGCGTTATGCGAGATCACGGCGATCCAGCGCAGGTCGCGGCAATTGGCTGCGATCGATTCGGCATAGGCCGGCTGGGTGATTGCGGCAACCGCGCCGCAATGGCCGGCGAAAAATTCCATCTCGGCGGCGGCCGAGCGCGTGTTGGTGGTGACCGCGATCGCACCAAGCTCGACGCAGGCGAACCAGGCCAGCATCGCCTCGATGCAATTATCCAGATGGATCAGCACATATTCGCCGGGCGTGACGCCGCGTTTTGCGAGCCCCGCGGCCAGCGCGCCGACGCGCGCGTGAAATTCGCCATAGGTCCATTTCCGCGCCGGCGCCTCGAACGGCGCCCAGATCAGGAACGGGTGATCGCGCCGGATCTCCGCGCGCATCCGAAGCAGCCACGGCACGTCGAGGCCTGCGAACGGTCCCACGATACCAGGTGCTGCCTGTGAATTGGTCATGCTTCCCTCCCGCGCAGCCTTGCTGGCTGCTTTCGTTCTTATTCCAGAAGCATTTGTGCCACCGGATCGTACGGCGGGCAAATATTACGGGCGGATTCCCTCCACCTCATTGCGAGGAGCGCAGCGACGAAGCAATCCATGTCCCCGCAAGTGGAGAAATGGATTGCTTCGCTCCGCTCGCAATGACGGTGCTAGGAGGCATCATCCTCATACGACGAAATCTCGATCAGGCTGCCGTCTGGATCGCGGCAATAGACCGAGCGCAGCATGCCGCGCGCGCCATGCCTGGCCACCGGGCCTTCCTCGATCTTGACGCCGTTGGCCTTCAGATGTTCGACGACCTCGTCGGGCGTGCTGGAGGTGAGGAAGCAGAGGTCCTCGCTGCCGGGCGTCTCGTGGTCGGCTGTGAACCAGTCGATCTTGGAGGCATCGCGCGGCCGCACGTTGATCTTCTGGTTGCCGAACACCAGCGAGGTCCGTGGCGCCTTGCCTTCACCCGGATCGAACACCTTGACCTCCATGCCGAGGATCCTGCTGTACCATTCGGTGGAACGCGCCACGTCTGACACGTTGATCACGAGATGGTCGAGCGCGTTCACCTTGACGGCCATGGCCTCATCCTTTCGTCGCGGTCCAGCGCGCAGGGTGCGCACTGGCTGTCCAATGCGTAGTTTGTTACAACGCACGCCGTCATCAGTTCAATAGAAACGGACCGGAGTGTGAACCCGGCCATATCGGAGGAAACTACATGATTTCACGCCGTACTGCGCTTGGCCTGATCGGTTCCGGGATTTCGACATTCGCGATCGGCCGCGCTTCGGCAGCGGCGGACTATCCGGCACGGCCGGTCCGCTGGATCGTCGGCTATCCGCCGGGCGGCGCCACCGATATCCTGGCGCGCCTGATCGGGCAGCGGCTGTCGGAAAGGCTCGGACAGCAATTCGTGGTCGAGAACAAGCCCGGCGCCGGCAACAATATCGGCACGGAAGCTGCGATCAACGCCGAGCCGGACGGCTACACCGTGCTGCTGGTAAACCCTGCGAACTACATCAACGCCACGCTGTATGCGAATCTGAAGTTCAATTTCGTTCGCGACATCGCGCCGATCGCCTCGTTCCAGCGGGTGCCGAACGTGATGACCGTCAACAAGGACGTCCCGGCCAAGAACGTCGCCGAGTTCATCGCATATGTGAAGGCCAATCCCGGCAAGGTGAACATGGCCTCTTCAGGCAATGGCACCTCGGTGCATCTCTCCGGCGAGATGTTCATGGCGATGAGCGGCGCCAAGATGCAGCACGTGCCCTATCGCGGCGCGGCGCCGGCCATCACCGACCTGCTCGCCGGCCAGGTGCACGTGATCTTCGACAACATGCCCTCGATCATCCAGCATATCCGCTCCGGCTCGTTGCGGGCGCTCGGCGTCACCACGGCGGAGCGTTCGCCGCAACTGCCCGACGTGCAGGCCGTCGGCGAGACCGTCAAGGGTTACGAGGCGAGCGCCTTGTTCGGCATGGGCGCGCCAAAGAACACACCGAAGGAGATCATCACCAAGCTCAACAGCGAGATCAACGCTGTGATGGCCGAGCCCGCGATGAAAACACGTTTGGTTGAACTGGGCGGCGAGCCACGCATCCAGACGCCGGACGCGTTCGGTGCGGAGATCGTCGCCGAGACCGAAAAGTGGAAGAAAGTGGTCGAGGGCGCCGGGCTGAAGGTGGAATAGGACGCAAGCGCGCATCATCCGGAACCTTGCTGCGGCAATCGTGGTCTGAACCTTGAGGCCGGCCATGCGACTACGCAGATGCGGGGCAATGGCCAGCTTGGCCAAGGCGAAGGAGAACGACGATGCGCAAACTGATGTTGGCAATGCTGGCCGTGACGGCCGTCGGGGCGGGTGTCACCGCCGGCTCCGCTCCCGCCGCGGCCTACGACTATCCCTGGTGCGCCCAAGGCAGGGGCTTCGGCATTCCGGGCGACTGCTCGTATCAAACCTACGGGCAATGCATGGCGAGCGCGTCCGGCCGCAACCTCTATTGCAACATTAATCCACGTGTAGCCTTCGGTCAGCAACAGCCGCCGCGTCGCGGTCGCGTGCATAGGGACTACAATTATTACAACTGAGCTTATGAACGGCGTGCTTCGCCGTGCCTACCGGCCAGCGCCTTCGCGCTGTCAGTTGATGTGCCCTCTCCCCTTGTGGGAGAGGGCTGCGATGGTATCGGCAACAAATTCACTTGGGTGAGGGGTTCTCTCGACGCGCACCGTGCCCGCGGCGACGACCCCTTGTATCTGCACGGGCATGATTTGTGCGATGGAAGCGATTTAGCGTCTTGGCCGGTGGCCACCGGC